>CBDUPS010000132.1:0-5383 GCA_965369155.1 uncultured Spongiibacteraceae bacterium | reverse complement strand
CTAAATACAATCACTACCTGATGCTGATAGAAAAGCGATAGAAGCCGACATTCTAGCGTTATATGCAGAAAAACCAGCTTTAGCTATGGTTGATTCTGATCGTGGTATTACCAACCTTCATGTACCTAGCGACGTGATTATTGATGCCTCTATGCCTGCAATGATTCGTTCATCGGGACAAATGTGGAATGCCGAGGGTCAATTACAAGATACCAAGGCGGTTATTCCTGATCGTTGTTATGCAGGTGTTTACCAAGAGACTATCGATTTTTGTAAACAACATGGAGCATTTAATCCTACAACAATGGGTAGTGTTTCTAACGTAGGCTTAATGGCACAAAAAGCGGAAGAGTATGGTTCTCACGATAAAACATTTGAGATACCTGCTGCCGGTAGCGTGCGTGTAACCAATAAAGCACAAAAAGTGTTAATGGAGCATCAAGTAAACCAAGGTGATATTTGGCGTATGTGCCAAGTAAAAGATGCACCGATTCAAGACTGGGTTAAATTAGCGGTAAATCGTGCAAGAGCCACTCAAGTACCAGCAATATTCTGGTTAGATGAAAACAGAGCTCATGATGCGCAGCTGATTAAAAAAGTAAAACACTATTTATCGGATCATGACAAAACCGGCTTAGACATTCAAATTATGTCACCGGTTGATGCCACTAAATTTTCGTTATTACGCATTAAAGATGGCTTAGATACTATTTCGGTAACCGGTAATGTATTGCGTGATTATTTAACTGACTTATTCCCCATTTTAGAGTTAGGTACTAGCGCTAAAATGTTATCAATTGTTCCTTTAATGAATGGTGGTGGACTGTTTGAAACTGGTGCCGGTGGTTCAGCACCTAAGCACGTACAACAATTTACCAAAGAAGGGCACTTACGCTGGGATTCTTTAGGTGAGTTTTTGGCTCTTGCTGCATCTTTAGAACACTTGAGTACTACGTTTGATAACCCAAAAGCGGCTATTTTATCGCAAACTCTTGATGAGGCTATCGGTGACTTTTTAGAGAATAACAAATCACCTTCTCGCAAAGTGAATGAAATAGATAATAGAGGTAGCCATTTCTACTTGGCAATGTATTGGGCCGAAAGACTCTCAGTACAAGAGACTGATGCCGAGCTTGCCTTACGTTTTAAACCGTTAGCAGAGCAACTAAATGACTATGAATATGAAATAGTAGAGCAGCTTAATGATGCTCAAGGTGAGCCCGTTGATATCGGTGGGTATTATCATCCTGATACCAACAAGGTTATTAAAGCCATGCGTCCAAGTGAGACATTCAATAAGTTGTTGTCTGGTCTGTAAGTAAACAACGGCTTACCTGCCAATAAGAGAAGCCCGCTTTATGCGGGCTTTTTTTGCTATGAATTGTAATTGTCAGGTGGTGCTTCGGGCTGAGATTGGCTGCCGATAAGTTGAATGTTTTTAGCGTGTAAGCCTTTTTCACCTTGCTCTATTTCAAAAGAAACAGGTTGACCCGCCTTTAAGGTTTTATAGCCTTCCATTTCGATACAAGAGAAATGAGCGAAGACATCTTCGCCACTACCATCGGCAACAATAAAACCATAACCTTTTGCATTGTTAAACCACTTAACGATTCCTGCTTTCATGTAACTTCCTTGCTTAATCGTACTGTTAAGCTTTTTTTTGAATACATTTCTTATTATTTTTATGCCGTAAAACGTAACTGACACCTAGTCTGTTTATATTATTTAATTAATCTTGTCAATAAACCAACATTGCAACAAAGCTTAGCTATAGCATGATAAAATAAAGCTTTGGTTAAAATAGGGTTTGGATTGTAAAAATGTTAGGAAAATTTCAGCGACTTGAACTAGTCTTAAAGCAAGAAGTGATGAGTTCTACCGAGAATGGAGAGCCGTCACATATTGATGATACGGTGATAGAGGAGCAAGCTCCAAAATTAAAAAAACCAACGTTGTATCAGGTGATTTTGCTTAATGATGATTTCACCCCAATGGACTTTGTTGTTGATGTGTTACAACTGTTTTTTTATATGGATGCCGATAAAGCAACACAAATTATGTTAAACATACATACTAAAGGTAAGGGGGTTTGTGGGGTTTTTACTAAAGATGTTGCAGAGACAAAAGCGATGCAGGTGAATGAGTTCTCCAGAGAAAATCAGCATCCACTTATGTGTGAAATTGAACCGATAGATAATGATGACGATAACCAATAGAGGTTTCTATGTTAAGTAAAGCCCTTGAAGAGTCCCTTAATATTGCGTTTAGAGAGGCGCAGTTTCAACGCCACGAATTTATTACGGTAGAACATTTACTCTTAGCATTGTTAGATAACAACGCTGCCGTATCGGTACTTAATGCCTGTGGTGCCGACTTAGCTGATTTACGCTCAGAGTTACATAGCTTTCTTGATTCAACCACCCCAAAAATCCCTGAAGAAGATAGCCGTGAAACACAGCCAACTTTAGGTTTTCAACGGGTATTACAACGGGCAGTTTTTCATGTGCAATCCTCAGGAAAAACGGAAGTGTCAGGGGCTAATGTTTTAGTGGCCATTTTTAGTGAGCAAGAAAGTCAGGCAGTGTACTTGCTTAAAAAGCAGCATATAAGTCGGCTTGATATTGTTAATTATATTTCTCATGGTATTTCCAAAGTATCAGGCGAGAGCAGTAGTGGCGGGTTAGACCAAGACTCAATGGCATCACAAACCCATGAAACTCAGGGCGAGTCAGAAAAAAGCTCACTAGAGAAGTTTGCGACGAATCTTAATATTCAAGCACAGCTTGGCAAAATAGACCCATTAATTGGTCGTTTGCACGAAGTAGATAGAACCATTCAAATTTTAGCGCGGCGCCGTAAAAATAATCCGCTATTAGTCGGGGAGTCTGGCGTTGGTAAAACAGCTATTGCCGAAGGCTTAGCTAAAAAAATCATCGATAATGAAGTGCCTGAAATCCTAAAAGATGCGGTGGTTTACTCTTTAGATATGGGGGCTTTATTAGCTGGCACAAAATATCGAGGCGACTTTGAAAAACGCTTTAAAGCATTATTAGCCGACTTAAAAAAAGAGCCACATTCTATTCTTTTTATTGATGAGATTCATACCATCATTGGTGCAGGAGCGGCCTCCGGTGGCGTAATGGATGCCTCTAACTTACTCAAACCCGTGCTTACAGGTGGTGATTTACGTTGTATTGGTTCTACTACGTATCAAGAGTACCGCGGCATTTTTGAAAAAGATCGCGCCTTGTCACGACGTTTTCAAAAAATTGATGTAGAAGAGCCTAGTGTAGAAGATACCTATAAAATTCTTAAAGGCTTAAAAAGCCGTTTTGAAGAACATCATGGTTTGCGTTATACCGATAAAGCCTTACGGGTTGCTGCAGAGCTTGCGGCTAAATACATTAATGATCGTTTCTTACCGGATAAAGCGATTGATGTTATTGATGAAGCCGGAGCAGCTCAGCAATTAGTAGCACCCAGTAAACGTAAAAAACAAATTGGTCACGGGGATATCGAATCTATTATTTCGCTTATCGCTCGTATTCCAGCAAAAACCATCTCAAGTTCTGATAAAGAACTACTGAAAGATTTAGACAGCAATTTAAAGCGGGTTATTTTTGGACAAGACGCGGCTATAGAGCAATTAGTCTCTTCGATAAAACTCTCAAGAGCCGGGTTACAAACAGGTGACCATCCTATTGGTTCATTTTTGTTTGCAGGCCCTACTGGGGTAGGTAAAACAGAAGTATCCAAGCAGTTGGCTCAGCAAATGGGTGTTGAGTTAATTCGTATTGATATGTCCGAATACATGGAGCGCCACACAGTGTCACGCTTAATTGGTGCGCCTCCAGGTTATGTTGGTTTTGATCAAGGCGGTTTGTTAACCGATGCTGTAACAAAGCATCCCCATAGTATTGTGTTATTAGATGAAATAGAAAAAGCCCACCCTGAGGTTTTTAACCTACTATTACAGGTTATGGACCACGGAACGCTAACCGACAACAATGGCAGAAAAACAGACTTTAGAAATGTTATTTTAATTATGACTACTAATGAAGGGGCGCAGGTATTAAGTCGTGCCTCAATAGGCTTTACGCAACAAGATCATTCTACCGATGGTATGGAAGCACTGAAAAAGTTCTTCTCTCCAGAATTTAGAAACCGCCTTGATGCTATTGTTCAATTTGCCTCGTTAAGTAAAGATGTGGTGTATACCGTGGTTGATAAGTTCCTTTATCAATTACAAACCCAACTTGACGATAAGCGTATTACCTTGAACGTTGATGAAAAAGCCAGAGACTGGTTAATCACCCATGGCTATGATGAAAAAATGGGTGCTCGCCCAATGGCTCGTATTATTCAAGAGCACATTAAAAAGCCTTTAGCGAATCGCATTTTGTTTGGTGATTTAGTTAATGGTGGTGTGGTTAATATTACAGTTGCCGATGATGCGGGTTTATTGATAGAAAAAGAGGAAGAAGAAGCAACGCCCGCTTAATGTGATGCTAAGCTAAGCGAGGTAAACATTATCTCGCTTAGCTTAATTCATAGTCATTCAAATTAGGTTTTTTTAATCGAGCTTTAAAATAAGCAGGGGACCACGGCCACGTTTGTGGCACACTGCTGCCATCAAAATACCAACTAGAGCAGCCACTAACCCAAATCGTGTCATCAAAAGAGGTTAACAGCTCATTACCAAAAGCAACTGCCGCCGACTTTTTCGCGGTCATGGTTTTAAACTTTCCAGCCTTTATTTTATCAACGCACTGCAGAATATATTCCACACCAATGTCCGCAATATCAATTAACGATAAATTGGTGATAGGGCTGTTAGTGCCAATTAAGGTAAAAAAGTTAGGAAAGCCCGGCACAGCAATAGATAAATAGTTTCGGCTAGGTTCATCTTTCCACGCCTCTTCTAGTGTTATGCCATTAAGGCCAATGATTTCTTTTACTCCCCAAATATTGGGGTGAAAACCTGTCGCCAGCACAATAAAATCTAAAGGGTGTAGCGTGCCATCTGTTGTTCTAACGCCCCCAGCCTCAATACATTCGATACCGGTTCGCTCAACGGTAACATTGCTTTGTTGCAGTGCTTTGTAATACACATCAGAGACAATCATGCGCTTACACATTGCTTGATGGTCGGGACGCATTTTCTCTCTTAACTCAGTATCTTTAATACTCTTTAAATTATGCTCACAGGCTTTGGCAATAAACTTACGGCGTAAGCCATCTTTAAGTGCTGCCTGACCAAATTGCTCGCCAACCCAATCGTAAAATTTACGAGTTAACCAACCTAGTAGTGAAAACTTTTGCTTTAATTTTTTAGATAATGCTGAGTATTCAGGATTTGCCGTTGGCATAACCCATTGAGGGG
>CBDUPS010000131.1:0-5432 GCA_965369155.1 uncultured Spongiibacteraceae bacterium | reverse complement strand
ACTTGTTGGAGGTCTCATTGGAGACTATTGAAAAAGCGATTGAGGATAGCGCAATCTCATTGCAGGGAACGGTTTTGGAAAACATTAGGCGTGGGTTCATTCAGTATAGTGAGGAATGTGAGCTTGATAACCTAGCGCAGTTAAAAAAAGATGGAGGTTGTCACTAAATATGAATACATGCAGCTTATAGGTATCCTTGTATTATTTTCAAGCTATATGAATGATGAAATTTTATAAATTTTTTTATATTATTGTAGTACTTATTAGTATTTAAACTTGACCCATTAACGCTCATTATTTGGATCTAATTTTAAATGATGTATAACTCATTCCTATTACTTGTTAATTGGTATGCAAATTTAACTTATATCTTTTATTTTGTATTCAGGTGCTCTAAGTTGTGCGGATTCAACTCCGAAAAACCACCAATCGGGCTTGGTGCTATCAATTGTGCTACTGAACCAGTTTTTACTTTTAGTCTGTTGAATTTAATGTATATTTTTAATTAGTTCAATGTCGGCCCCGGCACCATTAAAATCAATGACTTACAGAAACCCACCTAAAAACATTGATCTTCGAAAACCCCATAGTAGACACTAAATCGCCAATGTTTTGCTCAAATTGAGAAAGCTAGGTAATGTTCTCTAATTCTTTTTTATAGTTTGAATTACGGCCTCTTATTTATATAAGGCGATAAAGGCCACATTGATCTAAATACAGGGTATGAGATGAGTAATGAATCTAGTCAGGAGTTTAATGAGTTAGAAGTTTTGGCTCTACCCGATTAACGGGGATAGATGTTCATTGCTACACCTTTAATGATGGAGAGCCGGCAGTGTTTATTAGGGCAGGTGAGTATTATAAACTGCTAGCTCTTATTACTAGGCTTAAGGGTTAGCAATGCAGATAAAATCAAAAGCAGATGCACAAAAGCGGGCTGATCAGATTGAGTCGTTTAAGGCTGAGCTTGGCTGTATACAACAAGAAAAAATTATAAGTATTGATGAGGCTCAGCAGGCAGCCATTACAAGCAATCACCAAAAGTTGATGGGGGATTTGGCGGCTCATTTTGATATAGATTCTAATAGTAGAGAAAAGCAGTTAAGCCTTGGAATGAAGATTGCTTCCTTTTTAGGGGCGTTGGGTTTAGCAGCGAGTGTGTTCTTTTTGTTCTATCAATTTTGGGGAGGTTTTTCTACTTATACTCAAGTGTTTGTTTTAGTGGCTGCACCCATTGTTGCTTTGTTAGCAACAGTATTTGTATCAACGAAAGATAAGTCTGAGTACTTTGTAAAATTACTTAGTTTGGTTTGCCTTGCCTGCTTTGTTTTAAATTTAATTATGTTGGGGCAGATATTTAATATTACGCCATCGCCCAATGCTATGTTGGTATGGGCTGTTTTTGCCTTTTTATTGGCGTATGCAACGGATACTCGGTTGCTATTAGCGATGGGGATTATGTCATTAACGGCATTTTTGTCGGCGCAATTTGGCACATGGAGTGGCATGTATTGGATTCACTTTGGCGAGCGGCCTGAGAACTTTTTACCGGTAGCCTTTTTGTTATTTATGGTGCCTTGTTTTCCCCATTATAAATTCTCTGGGTTTGATGTAATTTATCGTGTGTTTGCCATGTTGATATTTTTTATTCCGGCATTAATTTTGTCTAACTGGGGTGCCGGTAGTTACCTGTATTACGATAGCGATTTTGTTGAGGGAATGTATCAGGTTATTGGCTTTGCTGTGAGTGCTGGGGCTATTTGGTTGGGCATTAAAAAGGGCTGGGCAGAGGTGGTTAATACCGGTAATGTCTTTTTTACTATCTTTTTATACACCAAGTTTTTTGATTGGTGGTGGGATTGGCTGCCTAAGTATGTGTTCTTTTTATTAATTGGCTTAACCGCTATTTTAATGTTGTTTGTGTTTAAGCGGTTGCGTGATGCTATCCCACAAGAGAGGGCACCAGTATGAGGTATTTATTCTCACCCAAAGGCGTGTACCTTATGGCCTTTGCACTATTAATAGCGACCAACATTTTTGTACTTACTGGGGTGTTCGCTAATCGTTCTGGGGAGCCTGAATCACAGGTGTTATTAACTGAGAGAGAGTTAAGCCTGCCTTATCGTACTAATAAAGAGAATAGCGGTTTGTCGCTTAATCTAAACTGGAGAGCATTGCCTAAAAATAAAGACAAGGCATACTCAAATTCTGGCCAACCAGTTTGGTTAAATGAAGCAAAGTTAGTTGAGCTAGGCTTTGATGTTAGCAACTATAAAAATAAAAGTAAGTCGTATAAAAGGCCATTGCCCATTGAGGTGTTTGTGGTGCTGGAGCAGGACGGCCAAACTTATCAAGAGTCTTTAGCAAGGGCAGAGGCCGCTTATAAAGAGGCCTCTAAAGAGTTTTCACTGAATGACAGAGATAACAAAAAAATTAAAGATAAATTAGACAGGGTTGAGAAACAATTAACTCAAGAAAAGCAGGTTAACTCTCGATTATTCGCCATTGATGCCGGCAGCAATCCACAAAAATTAAGGCAAAAATATAGCAATAAAAACCACTATATTATTGCTCAAGGTACGGTGAGATTAGGTTATCGTTATAAAGATAATAATAAAGTAACGGGATATATTGCAGGATTAAGTATTAAAAATATTCATGTACCTTTATCTCAGCGTAAGGCACTTACCGGCTTTTTAGCAGAGCAAAGGGATAGGTATAACACCATCAATCCTCCGCGCTTTAGTGTTAATGTTGCTTACGGACACAGATACGAACCGTGGATTGAGGCTGTGAAACCTTTATAAATATCGCTGTGTTTATTGTGAGTTTATAGGCTAATAATAAAGATACGGTTTTGTAGAGAGCAGTTTGCAGTACCAAAGACATAATAAAAACAGGTATTGTGGTAGGTTATATCAGTCAACGATAGGCGCTAATAATCAATAAGGAAAAGAGCTTATGAACTTAGAATACAGCATAGATGAAACCTTGTATAAAAAGATGCTGAACGATATGCAGCTTATTTTTTGCAGTAATTCAAATTCATCTTTACAGGTAAATTTATATACAAGCTTTGCTGTTTTGGGTGTTACCGGTTTGGCGTTATTTGCCTTTACCCTAGACTACGACATAAAAACGGCTGATGAGTTTTTTGTTGGTACGTTGCTATTTGCCGCAGCTTTTCCATTAAGTTGGTTTATGAATAGGCAGTTTGTGCAATCTTATAACCAGGCACTTATAAATGAGTACAAAGGCAGTTTTGGTAAACAGGTGAGCTTAGATATAACAGAGTCAGGTGTTTCATATAATTGTGAAGGTATTGCATCAAGTGTTCTTTGGAGTGCGGTGAGTAATATTTATGCGGGCAACGATTTTATTATTATTTTTAGTGATGTTTTATCGGTATCTGTTCCCTATGAGTCGATATCAACCACGGGCAATAACACAATTAATGACCTTTTACTAGAAATTGAAAGAGTTTCAGGTAAAGAGGTGGTAAAAGTGGGTGTGGCAAACTTACAAGGTTAAATTATGACGATATTTCATTGGCCCATTTTTAGAGTTCTGCCGTTATTTTTCTTTAGAAGGCTAAGCAACACAAAGCATTTAATGACGGGTGATTACTCTTTTTTAGTGGCGGCACTTTTGTTGCTTGCCTCAATAATATTTGATTGGCTAATGATTACAGAAAACCCTGTTTTTATGACTTGGGGCTTTTTTGAGTTTGCCAGCGAGTTGTTTTTACTGGTTATCTTTGTTTATTTGGTCTCTAAGTCAGATGATTGTTATATCCCATCATTAACCTTGTATAGCTTGTTGTTAGAGATATGGCTGTGCATAAAAATAATGGGTGGTGTTTTTTTTGTTTTAATAGATACCTATTACAGTGCGTTTGATTATTGGAATATTTTTTCGGCATTGTTTTTTGGCTGGAAAATTCTAGCGGTATCAAGTTTGTTTTTACTGTGCTTCTCAAAAAACACCCTTGTATCTAAAGGCTATCTTATTAGCTATATCGCTATTGTTATCGCACCGGTTGTTTTGCTTTCCTCTTTTCAGTCTGGGTTTTGGGATGAGGATTACTCCAGTGATTATGAGGAGAAAAGCTATTATTACGACGATTATAAATATGATGAAATTTTATATAAACAAGATGAGCTAATAAAACAAAGATTGTCTGGGGTATATAAAAACAATCCAAATAAAATTGATATGTATTATTTAGGCTTTGCCAGTTATGCCTCGCAAAGTGTGTTTAAAAATGAGGTTGACTATATTGATAGGCTTTTTTCTAATAATTTTTATCAACAGAATCATGGAATAAATCTTATTAATCACAAAGATACCATCAGTAACCAGCCATTAGCTATTAAGCGAAATATACAACAGGCTCTTAATGGGCTGTCTCAGAAAATGGGTGAGGAGGATATATTGTTTTTTTATCTCACCTCACATGGCTCAAAAGATCATAAGTTAGCGGTGAGTTTTTATCCCTTTAGATTGGTTGATATTACCCCAGAAATTTTACGCACGTATCTTGATGAATCTAGCATAAAGTGGCGAGTGTTGGTTGTTTCAGCCTGTTATTCAGGTGGTTTTGTTGATGACCTTAAAGATGATTATACGCTTATTGCCACAGCAGCAAGCGCTAAAGATACCTCATTTGGTTGTGATGATCAGCGTGATTTTACTTATTTTGGCGAGGCCTTGTTTAAGGATAATTTATCGATGCAAAAACCCATCATACAGTCTTTCTCAGATGCAATAACCACCATAGAAAAGCGTGAAAAAGATGAAGGAAAAAGCCCATCTAATCCTCAGTTATGGATTGGTGAAAAAATACAGGCACACTTAGAGGTCTATCAAAATCAGTGACATCATTAAGGATATATACTTGTGCATATTGCACCGCAAAAGCCAGTAAAAACAGATGATTTTAATTTACAAAAAAATACCATTGGTTGGAAAATATTTTTTTGGGTTAGCTTTGTTTTTATGTTGCTGTCGATGGCAATTATTTACTTTGCTAACACGATAGATTTTATAGTTTCGATGTACGACTATGCTGATTTGTTGGTATCGATGTGGGCAACGGTTGGTTTATTTGGCTTTGCCTACTACAAACCTATTTTTAATCGTATGTTTTGGCGTTATGGTTTTTATGTGATTTTGGTAAATTCGTTGGTTTATTCGTTGGTGCTTCCTATGCTTTCTATTGAGCGTTATGGCGAGGCTTTTACCCTAGACTACCTTTATGGTATTGAGCTGCTCTATACGGCTGCTATGCTGTATGCGGTTTATAGTTATGCATTTAAGCGTGATTTTATATGGAAAACATAAATACGGGCTAACCGTGCTATCTCTAAAGTAGGGGGCATGACCCCCCCCAAAAAAAAGCTTACACAAACCCAATACGGTTTTTATTCTCC
>CBDUPS010000130.1:0-5434 GCA_965369155.1 uncultured Spongiibacteraceae bacterium | reverse complement strand
TGTGCCACGCTTTTTCTTATGAAGGTTGGGGGCTTGAATTTAACTATCAACCACAAGAACCATTACGTAGTGGGCAATTAAGCGTAAAAGGTTTTGCACGAGTTTTATCTGGGACAAGGCAGGGTATGATAAAACCGGTTGAGCTAGAACTTACCGTTAATGCTATCGGCCCTGCATACTCTCGTGGTGGCGGTGAGATTGAGAGCCATAGTGCTGAAAACTTTAGTACAAATCGCTACGAGCAGCCGCACCAGTCGCAAGTGCAAGTGGTTATTGATGGTGAAACAACAGAATTAGCCGTACGGGGTGAACGGGATCATTCTTGGGGGCCACGCCCTTGGGATATGTGTTGGCAGTTTTTGGTGGTGAACAACGAGCGCTTTAGTTTACTTGCCACCCAAGTAGAGATTCCAGAGTGGCCATTAATACGCATGGGTTATTATCATGCCCATGGTGAAGAAATGGAGCACCTATCCGAAACAGAGTTTTCTCTTAACTTTGACGAGACTAACCCCTTGCAAGCGGTAAGCGGTAGTTTAAGTTTACTATGTGAAAGTGGTCGAAAAATTAATATAACCCTTGAAACTATTTCAGGAACAGAAATAGATATTACTCATACATTCTCAACGCCACATCGTAGTGAATATAGACGGTCATTGATTCGCTGTAGCTTTGATGATGGGATACAAAGT
Source organism: uncultured Spongiibacteraceae bacterium (assembly GCA_965369155.1). Classification (GTDB taxonomy): domain Bacteria; phylum Pseudomonadota; class Gammaproteobacteria; order Pseudomonadales; family CBDUPS01; genus CBDUPS01. The sequence continues at coordinate 4,742 of CBDUPS010000130.1, read as the reverse complement.
ATTGGTTGGCTTGAAAGCAATAGGTAAATTATAAAAATGGCAGTGTAATAATAAAAGTTAGGCCTTCATTCTCTTCTGAGTAAGCTTTTATTGAACCATGATGTTTTTCTATCATACGTTGGGTGATATTAAGACCTAAACCAAAATTATCACCAGAGTTATGCATACGAAAAAAAGGTTTAAAAATGTTATCGATCTCTGATGGCAGTAAACCCTTGCCATTATCTTTAATAATTATTTTTACATATTGATCCTCTTTTTTTGTAAGAATATCTATTTGAGTTCCAGCATCTGTATGTTGGCAGCCATTGCGTAAAATGTTGTTAAATGCAGTGGCTAACATACTAGAGTCGGCATTAATCATAATTGAGTTATTGTTATCACTAGGGTTAAACACAATAGGGTGTTGTGGGTATTCAAATTGAGTATCAGTGATACAGGTGTGTAGTAATGTGATGATATCAATTTTATTTTTTTTAGGTTCTGTGCTCTCCACCCGAGATAGTTTTAATATTTGATCAATAAGCTCGTTCATATTGTTACATTCAAGTTCTATACGATTTAGCATAGACGAGGCTTTGCCATCGTTTTTTTGTAAGCTATCTTGTTCAAGTAATCCAACCGATGCCATTAAACGAGCAAGAGGTGCGCGTAGCTCATGTGACACGTCATGTAGTAATGTTTGTTTAGAATTTATTAAAGCGGAGATATTATTTAATGCATCATCAAAATCCCTGGCTAACTCACCAATTTCATCTTTGCGATTTAATAAATTAGGCTCTATTGTTTTATCTAAATTATTGTTTGCAATTAATTGAGTTTGCTTGCCTAAGCGTTTAAGTGGAGTTGTGATGATCTTACTTAAAATATAGCTGACCAGGCCAGAGATAATAAAAATTATGAGTAGCCTAAGCCCGAGTGTTTTTTGTAAATGTCGACCCATGTGTCTTTTGGGGCTTTTAGCAGGTAAGTATATTTTATAATTTTTGTTGCTGGGGCTTTGGTAGTCAAAAACCAAGTAATGGCTTTCTTTTTTTGTTAGCGGTTCATTAAATAAAAATATACCGGCAGCATTTTTTACTCGTATACCATCGGCTTTAAACTTAAAAGGAGTTTGTGTTGCGTTTGTGGATTCCCATTGATTAATAATGCGTTGCCCAATCTTTTCAGCGATTTCCTGTTTTTTTTGTCGGGCATCAGCACTGTCACGGGCAAGCAAGGTAAAGTAGCTGGTGGCTAAAATCATTAAAAAATTAGCCAGCCAAAAGGCTAAAAATATTTTCCAAAATAAACTATTTTTATTGAAAATAGTGTTCATGTTTTTTCTGTACCTTGCAAGGCTAATGCTACATTAGTAAATAAATTGATAGCCTTCGCCGCGAATCGTTTTTATGTAAGTAAGGTTATCGTCTTTGTCGCTAATGTCTTCTAACTTTTTACGTAGGCGACTTACATGCACATCAATACTTCTATCATAGGGAGTCATGTCACGGTGTAGTACCTGTCGAGTGAGTTCTTGCTTGCTTAAGGGGCTGCCGGCAGATTGCATAAGTAGCGATAAAATATTAAATTCGGCACCAGTTAATTCTACTTGGGTTTCTTTGTAAAATAATTGCCGTTTGCTTATTTGCAGGGTGAGATTGTTTAAGCTGATAAATTGAGGCGTATCTTCAGTAGAATTAGACTGTGGGCGAGAGCGCCGGAGTAGTGCATGTATACGAGCAAGTAATTCACGGGGATTACAGGGTTTCGCCAGGTAATCGTCGGCTCCCATTTCTAGGCCAATAATACGATCTATTTCATCGCCGCGACCTGTGAGCATTATGACGGGCGTATTAATTTTTTGACGCAGTATTTGTAATACTTCTAAACCATTAAGTTTTGGCATCATAATATCTAAAACGATAACACAAAACTGATGGCTATCTTGCACTGTATCAATGGCTGCTTGTCCGTCATAGGCGGCTTGTATCGTAAAGTTTTCTCGGGCAAGGTATTCAGATAGTAAGTCTGATAGCGCCTTATCATCATCGACTAATAGAATATGATTTTTAATATTTGTCATGCTGCAACCTTAACTAATATATGGTGCTTTTCACACAAACTTTACCAAACTTTACTAATTAGAACCCAACTTTACGATATCTTTGCTCATAATTCGTAACACATTAACAAAGAGGGTTTTACTATGAAGACGTTTTTATTGATAGCTAGTTTACTTATGTTCGCTTCTACTGGGGCATGGGCTTTTGGTAGTAAGCATGAAAGTGGTGATGGGTATGAGCGTCATCTTGTAAAAATGACACAAAAACTAAACTTAACGAGTGAACAGCAAGATAAAATCAAAGGGCTTATGGTTGATAGTAAACCAGAGAAAAAATCTGATCGTAAAAATTTTAAGAAAGAGCTTATGCAATTAAACCCTGATGATAGTGATTACAATAGCCAATTAGAAGCACTGGCGGATAAAAAAGCACTACAAGTAAAAGAAGGTATTATCAAAAGAGGGCAGATGCGGGCTGAAATTTATAAGATTTTAACCCCAGAGCAAAAAATAAAAGCAAAAGAGATGCGAGAAAAAAATAAGGGTAAAGAGGGCAAGCATGGCAAGAAAAAAGATCGATAACCGCAGCCTATAGTAAAGGTTATTTTAAACCCCTCTTATGACGAGGGGTTTTTATTTAAACCAATGTGCTGTTTTATTAGAAAACCTTACTAGTGATAACATAACTGGAACTTCAACCAGTACACCAACCACCGTTGCTAATGCGGCTCCAGAGTGAAGACCAAAAAGAGAAATAGCGACAGCGACAGCAAGCTCAAAGAAATTGCTTGTGCCGATTAGTGCCGCAGGTGCTGCTACATTATGTGTGAGTTTAAGGTGTCGGGCGGCAAAGTATGCAATAAAAAAAATTCCGTAACTTTGTATTAATAGGGGTATAGCGATTAAAACGATACTTTGGGGTTTTTGTAAAATAGTCTCTGCTTGAAAGCCAAATAACAAAATAACAGTTGCCAGTAACCCAATTATTGATAAGGGTTTTATATGGCTAACAAATGATGACACTTTATTGTTTAGTAGTTTGCGAGTTAAAAGGCCGGCAATTAATGGCAGCACAACATAAAATAAAACGGATAAGAGTAAGGTTTCCCACGGTACGGTAATATTGCTAATGCCAAGTAAAAAAGCAGCAAGGGGAGCAAAAGCAAATATCATAATAATGTCATTTACTGATACTTGAACAAGCGTGTAGTTAGGGTCGCCTTTGGTTAACTGACTCCAAACAAATACCATGGCAGTGCATGGTGCCACGCCCAATAAAATCATACCTGCAATATATTCATTAGCTGTCTCTGGTGTAACTAAATCAGAGAAAATAAAGTGAAAGAATAGCCAACCAAGACCGGCCATAGTAAAAGGTTTTAACACCCAGTTGATAACAAGTGTTAGGAGTAAACCTTTAGGCTTTTTTCCAACATTTTTAATTGAAGTAAAGTCGACTTGAATCATCATGGGGTAAATCATTAACCAAATAAGCATCGCAATTAATAAATTTACGTGGGCATATTCCCAACTTGCGATAACGGCAAAGGCGAAAGGAAAAAAGCTTCCTAAAGCAACACCGCTAACGATGCATAAGCCAACCCAAATACTTAAATAACGTTCAAAATACCCCATTAGTTTTCTCCTAGTTTGTTAAGTAGAGAAATTAATTCTTTTTTGCTTAAAGGCTTAGTATTAGCATTTTGTAGTTTTTGTATTCTGTTTTTAAGTGTGGCGATTGTTCGTTGAAAAGCCTTTGCAATATCATCTTCAGTGCCCACGATTTGTGATGGGTCAGATAAACCCCAGTGCACCTTAATCGTGTTGCCAAACCAAATCGGGCAGGATTCTCCTGCGGCAGAATCACACACAGTAATAACAATATCGGGATTCCAGTTTTCATGCTCATTCCATGATTTACTGCGCAAATAACTTGTGGGGATATTGGCCTCTGACAAGTACCGGATTGAGAGAGGATGCACCTCACCTGAAGGTTGGCTACCTGCAGACTTTGCCTGTAAAAGCCCTTCGCCATAATGATTCGTAATAGCCTCAGCTAAAATGCTACGACAACGGTTATGGGTGCAGATAAAAAGTAGCTTCATGTTTTTCCTTAACAGCAATGTTTATGTCTATCGGGACGATTGCCCATGTTAAGGAGTCGTTGATGGTTTTCTTGAATAAAATCCATATTGTCCTGTACGGTTAATGCGATGACATCCATAGCCCATTGTGGAAGCTTTGAATTGATACGATAAAAAATCCACTTACCATTACGCCTGTCTCTTAGTAGTTCACATTCACGCAGCTGGGCTAAGTGCCGCGATATTTTGGGCTGACTAACCTGTAATGCCTCAGTGATTTCACAGACGCATAGCTCTTCTTCATGGGCGATAAGCAGAATGCTTTTGAGTCGGGTCTCATCAGAGAGGCATTTGTAAAACTGGGTTGGGTTCATTGGGGTAACAACGCGCTTTTAACATATATGGATATTGTTATATGTTTATGTGTATGTGTCAACAGGTCTTAAGAGGTGTCTGTTAGCGTTAGCTACGATTAATGATGATTCCAAACGCTGATAACGTTTGGGAGAGTACCTATTATTTTATGTAACTACAGGTTTTATGTGGCTTCATAAGAGAGGGGGGTAGTTTATTCTTATAATGGAATGCTATTTTATCTACAGGTACACCTTTGA
>CBDUPS010000129.1:0-5454 GCA_965369155.1 uncultured Spongiibacteraceae bacterium | reverse complement strand
GCCATAGAGAAAACCTACCTCAGTTAAGACTTAACTTTGATAACAAAGATGCGAAAGCACTCGCGGCTGCCTTTGGTGTGCCGGTAACCCTGCATTCCAAAGTAAGAGATGGCTCATTACGAGAGGCAGCAACCGAGCTTAATATCCCTGTATTAATGTTTGAAGGGGGTGAAGCACTACGCTTTGATGAGCTATCCATACGGGCAGGCTTACAGGGTGTATTAAATGTGATGCGTCACAAAAATATGCTATCAATCAGCAAAAGAAAAAAACCCGTACCTGAGCCACTCTACTCCACACGATCTGTTTGGATTAGAACCCCCACTAGCGGTTTAATTCGCTTAAAATTTGAACTTGGCCAACGGGTAAAAGAAAACGATATTCTTGCGGTTATCTCAGACCCTCTAGGCAAAAGTGAAACCCATGTTATTAGCTCAGAGTCGGGCATTATTATTGGCCGCTCACTACTGCCTGTGGTTAACGAAGGCGATGCTGTTTTTCATATCGCCTGTTATAAAAATAATAGTGTTGAAGCTGAGAACGCCCTGCAAGAAATGCAGATTAATCTAGATGGTATGCCCTCTTTAGATATTTAGTGTCATTCTACGGGGTTTTGTATTATTGCTTTGTGTTATATTGCCAAACCTTATTAGCAAGCCCCGCGCCATTTAAACGACACCTTAATTAAAACAAGCGGTTAATAGTGCCTTAAGCTTTTCTTGGCCTAGGTCATTCATTAAAGCAATATTTCGTTCGGGTATTTGCTCCACATTGGGGTAATCTGCAATCACCCGCTCAAGGCTAGCCTCTCTAATAAGATGCAACACCGGGTAAGGCGCACGATTGGTATAATTCTCAGCGTCATCAGGTTTAGTACCGGCAAACTGATAATTAGGATGAAAGCTGGCAATTTGATAAACCCCCTCCAAATCCATCTCTAGCAGCAAATCATCGGCATAATTTAAAAAGTCGTTAAAATCATAAAAGTCTTGCAACACCTTAGGGTGAATTAACAACGTCGTCTCAATTGATGAATTAGCATTAAGTAACTGCAACTCAGTTTGCAACGCTATTAACAACTGCTCCTGCGTTGTTGATTTTGTATGTACAAAGCGCACTTTGTTTTTTAGTAACTCACGCTTGGCAAAGGGGCAAAGATTCATCCCCACCACCATAGTGTTAACCCACTGCTGTACTGACAGAATGATTTTATCGTTATTAGTGAGGCTAGTTGGTGTTGATGTTTCTTTCATTTTTTTCTTCGCGGGGGGTATTTTACCAGCCAATTGACCACTGACATTTATTATGTGTTTTTGTCACTAATTTTTAAACCACATTTTGGACAATAATTAAATTCTTGTTTTGTTTGCTTAAAAAGCTCAATAGCTTCAACAAGTTCAGCATTACAGTTTTCTTTGGCTTGGTTCCAGTAGTCGTTCATGTCATCAATTGTGGGATAATTAAAAATCTCAAACCAAGCGGAAGAAAAATTAATCAAGGGTTGCAACAAGTTATCAGTATGCTCTCCTATAGAAGCAACGTTGTCAGGCCCCAAAGCCTCAACAAGCATATCTTTAGCAAAAATACCCGCAATAGTAACTGCAACAGCCCCTGCTATCCCACCCCCCACGAGCAATCCTACAGTTAATGCAGTAACACCTACAGCAACCCCAACAGCAGCTTCACCAACAGTGTCAAAATCGTCAACTGAAGCACCTTGACCCATCAGATACCAATCTTTTCCTATATAAGCGGCCTCAGCAAAAGACCCATAAGTTGCAAATTTTGCAAAAAACTCTGAAAGATTACTGATTGTTTTTTTGTGTTGCAATAATCTCTGCTAATCTACTTTGGCTAGCCGAAAATGCGTTCGAAAATGCATTTTTAATAGTTTGCTGTAAGGCTGGATCATTTAAATGCATGGTCACTTGAGTAACCATATGTGCATTTGCCCTACCCAAAGTAGATTCCGCCACAATGCTCGTTGCCAAGGCCCGAGCATTAATAGTTGACGTCATAGAGTCAAAAGCATCATCAATAGAACCTAATCCTGCTGCTGCAGCGGCCATTGCTTTGTCTAAGTGCCCCGTTGGTGTTTCTTCATTAGTTGTAGATGTCATAACTTACTCCTTATATAGATAAACCTTGCTGAAAAATAAAAACCAACATGAAAAAAAAGATAAAACTGTAAAACCAAAGTAGAAGAAAACTGAGCTAGCCAAAAACCAAAAACCGTAGATGTTACCCCGTCTTGAGAAATAACGCCCTTAGTTACATAAAACCACAGAGAGGCATACAGAAAACAGAGAACAGAAAACAGGTCGTAGCGCAATGCGAAATGATTTTCTGTTAGCAATTGATATTTTTTAGAACCGAAATATACCCCCAGAAGCAAACCCCAAATAGCCAATGCCTTCAGAGGGTAAAAAAATAAAACATATTCGCAACGCAATTTTTTCTCAAAAGATAAGCCACTACTCCACATGCTTTCACTAATAATAAATTCATTTAGCATTAACTTATTTATATAACTAATAACAAATTCAGACCGCTCCAAAAAGGCACATAAGTTAAGACTGCTAACTAAGCTGGCCAACAAGAAGGATATACCCAGCCACAAACTGATAGATTTAAACAAAAAAGGAATAGATAATTCGGCCTGCACTGGCCACAGCTTATAATTGTTTTTCATCGTTCTCTCAATGCCTCTTTTTTCTCTTGCAACAATGAAGCCAAAAAGACTTCAATTATCCGTCGTTTACCTGTTTCAACTTCAGTCGTTACGGCCATTCGGCTCTTCATCATTGCCGCTGATGCTTTTACCTTGCAGGCTTCGGCGCAAGCGCCTCGTTGCAAACTGCATGCAGTTTGTCGAACCGCAGTACGAACCAAGCACCGCGAGGCAACCGTTAAACAAAAAAGGCCACCCACAAGGGGTAGCCTTTTTTGTTTAATATGGTGGGCCGTGCTGGATTCGAACCAGCGACCAATTGGTTAAAAGCCAACTGCTCTACCAACTGAGCTAACGGCCCTCAATTGAGGCGCGTATATTATCGTTTTTTCATCAAAACTCAACCCTTAAAGGCGTTTTTTTCTGCGCTTTTATTATTTAGTTCTCTATTTAGCTGTTTGTATTAGCTTTACTGTTTTTTAAAAAGTGTTCTGTGTATAGGGTTGGGTCTGCTACTTTGGCCTCGCTAAAGCCTTGTTGCCTTAGTCTGCAGCTATCACATTTCCCACAGGCTTGGCCTTGGGCATTGGCTTGATAGCAGGATACGGTGGCGCTGTAGTCAACATTAAGCTGGGTGCCTAGCTGAATAATTTGTTTTTTAGATTTTTCCATTAAGGGGGTTCGAATACGTACTGCCTGCCCTTCTACGCTACGTTTGGTGGCAAGGTTTGCCATGTGCTCAAAGGCTTTGATGTATTCGGTTCTACAATCGGGGTAGCCTGAGTAATCCACCGCATTTACCCCTATAAAAATATCTGAGGCTCCTAATACCTCGGCCCAGCCTAAGGCGATAGACAGAAAAATGGTATTACGGGCGGGTACATAGGTAACGGGAATGCCTTCTGAGGGGCTTTCGGGTACATCAATGCGGCTATCGGTAAGTGCAGAGCCACCAATTGTGCCTAAATCTAGGGGGATTTCTTTATGTTCTATAGCCCCCATCGATTGGGATACTCTCTTAGCTGCCACAAGCTCCACAGGCATACGCTGGCCGTAGTTAAAGCTTAGGGTGTAGCAATCAAAGCCTTCGCTTAATGCCACTCCTAGGGTGGTGCAGGAGTCTAACCCCCCTGACAGCAAAATAACGGCTTTTGCTGGGTTACTTTTCATATAAACCTCTTAACGGCCGGGCTCGTCGTCCCAAATAATTTTATGCAGTTGTAGTTGCATTCTTACCGGTAAATTATCGCTAATAATCCATTGGGCTAAGTCCGCAGGGTTGAGTTGTTTGGCAACGGGAGAAAACAATACTTCATCAACTCTATTCGCTAGCTGGTACTCATCTAGCTTAAAGCTACTCCATTGATAATCATCACGATCACCAATAACAAATTTTACTTGGTCTTGGGGTTTTAGCTTGGGGATATTACTGTAGAGATTTTTATCCATTTCCCCTGATGAGGGGGTTTTTAAATCTAGTACGATAGATACTCGCTCATCAACACCCTCAACATTTATCGCCCCTGAAGTTTCAAGGGATACCTCGTAACCTGCATCACACAGCTGAGTGAGTAACACACAACAACCGGCCTTTTGCGCTAAGGGCTCGCCTCCGGTTACCGTAATATAACGAGGGTTGTATTGCTTTACCTCAGCCAAAATATCGCTAATAGCTTGCTGCTGACCGCCATGAAAAGCATATTCGGTATCACAATAATGACAGCGCAGGGGACAGCCGGTTAAGCGAATAAAAACGGTGGGTAAGCCAACCGTCTTAGTTTCGCCTTGCAGGGAGTAAAAAATTTCAGTAATGCGTAGGGAGGTAGTATCGGTCATTGCATGCTTTGCAGATACTGCTCCGATTTTTTAGCCGCACCACTATTGGGGTAATTTGCTATAACCGCACTAAGCGTTACTTTCGCTTTGGCATTATTACCCTGTAAGTGATGCACCTTACCTAAACTATATGAAGCATCAGCGGCCTTACGGTGTTTAGGTTCGTCAGTTAATAACTGTGTAAATGCCTGACCGGCTAAATCATATTGTTTTTGTACCAAGTAAAGCTCCCCTAACCAGTAAAGTGCATTACCTGAATACTCACCCTTAGGGTAGGCTTGTAAAAACTGCTGAAAGGCCTTGGTAGCCTCCGGAAACTGACGTTGAGTTACCAGCTTGTAGGCATCTCTGTATTGCTGCTCTTCATTTACCCCGTTGTTGGTTTGGGTTGTGCCAACATTAACTGCAGGGCTAGTTTTAGGTGTTGTGGCCGATGGAGCAGAAACCCCAGATGTTTCTAGTACATTGATACGCCGATCTAAAGAAACCATATCATCAAGACGTTTTTGCTGGAGCTGCTGCAATTGATACTGCTGCTCTTCTAATTGGCCTTGTAGTTGCATTACTTGTTCACGGAGTAATTGCAGTTGATAAAATAACTCTCCTTTATCCACTACTGCGGCTGAGGCTTGCCCCGTATTAGGGTTAGGTTGTGCCACATTAGCTTGTACTAGCGGCTTATTTACCCCTGTATTTACTGCCGTATTGTCAGCCCCTACATAAAAAGGCAGCAGTAACATACCCGCAATAGTCATGCGGGCTGTAGAGTAAAAAATGGTCTGTTTACGTTTCAAGAGAGTTTCCTCTTTCTTCAATTAATAAAGAATTTTTACACGGCGGTTTCTAGCGTAATCTGATTCGCTATGACCAAAGGCTAGGGGCTTTTCTTCCCCATAACTTACTACCTGTATACGAGAGCGGCTAATACCTCGTAAGGCAAAATAATC
>CBDUPS010000128.1:0-5501 GCA_965369155.1 uncultured Spongiibacteraceae bacterium | reverse complement strand
CATAATGCCGTGCAACCCACTGTAAATAAGCCGGCACCTGCTGAGAGCACTGAACTTACTATTAATACTACCGCACCGTTGCCATTAGAAGAAAAAAACAGCAGTGTTAGCAGCCCAGCGGCAACTGATGAACAACCACTCTCAGCCGTAGAGCCTTTAGAAAGCAGTCCCCTAACGGAAGAAAGCAATATCTCAACAGAGGCCACCGTAACCAATGAGCTACCTGAGCAACTACTTGCTGAGAACCAAGTGCCCCTCGAAGAAAACAGTAGCAATCCTGTAATAACACAATTACTTGATGAGGCAAAAACGGCTCTAGACAATAACCGTCTTACACGCCCAGAAAATGATAGTGCCTTTAGTAAATATACAGAAGTGCTTACTATAGACCCTAGCAATAGCGAGGCAAAAAATGGCCTTAAATACATTGCCGCCTTACTGGTTACTGAGGCTAAAAAAGCCCGGGATAATAATCAATTTAAAGTAGCCCGTGGGCATATTGAGAATGCGGAGTCGATCGACCCATTAACGCCTCAATTAGATGAAACAAAAGCCTCTATTAATAATGCAGAAAAAAAAGAACAGGCCAAAAAAATAGCGAATGCCAATAAAGCACAAACCTTTGCCGATAAATTTCGCATTACCGGATTATTACGCAGTGCAGAACAAGACATGCTACAAGAAAAGTTTACCCTGCCAACAGAAACCAATGCTTATAGTAAATATCGAGAAGTATTAAAAATCGACTCTAGCAATGATGAAGCAAAACAAGGAATTGCTAACATTAAAAAGCAACTCCCCCTTGCTGCACAAAAGGCGATAGAAACACAAAGTGCGAATGCCCAATCGCTCATTCAGCAATTAAAAATTATTGACAGCAAAAAAGCACAGGCATTAGAAAGCAAACTTTAGAGAGGTAAGCCACCAGTAAGAAAAAATACTTTTTTCTGTGGTAAAAAGTTGGTGGTTGTTTTTCGCTAAATATCTCGCCTATTTTTATAGCATAAAACTAATCGTTAAAATTATTCTTGGTGTTTTTATGACCCCTAATAAAACCATTCAAGCCGCTTGGCGCCCCAAGGCATTTTTCCTACTGCTTCTTACCAGTTGGCTTTTGTTTTTAAGTTGGCTCTGGCCTACCACCAATACGTTATGGTCAGCAATAGATTACGCTACTTACAATATGCTTAATAATAGCTTAGGGCATGTGTATATCTGGGACTTATCTTGGGCTATTTTAAATACACGGCTAACTGATATTTTTGCTGCATTCCTTATGTTAGCGATACTCATTAACCCAAATTATATTTTCAAAAAAACACAAATATATAAAGGTCTGTTTATTTTCTTAGGCCTACTCATAGTATTACTGGTGATACGCACCACTTTAAGTAAAGCCGTTGATTACTTCCATTTGCAACATGCAAGCCCCTCTGTTTTAGCTGATAGCCATTACAGCCTAAAACAAGCATTCCCGTTCATTGAAGAAATTATAGAAATCAAAGACAGCTCATCTAATAGCTTCCCTGGCGATCATGCCTCTGTTTTATTTTTGTGGTTATTCTTCGTTGGAATTTTTGCCAACACCAAGCAACGCATACATATTTTTTTAATTGGTGTTTTTTTTATCTTGCCACGCTTAACCGCAGGTGCTCATTGGCTAAGTGATAATATGGTCGGTGGCGGGTTTGTAGCCTTACAAACTCTCGCATGGGGATATTGCACACCCGCAGCAGAATATCTGTCACAACTTATAGAAAAAGTCTCTCGTCCGTTTCTTAAAATAGCGGCTCGAATGCCGCTACTTAAGAAACTCCATATTCTTCACGAAGACCACCTCAACCTAAACCGCTAGTTACTCTTAAGGTTTTACTTTGGATACGGTTAACTTTAACTCTTGAGTTAATGCCTCAGCATCTCCTTGTTTTCTAGCAGTTAGCACGGTTGCATAAGCAAAGTTTCTAGCCGCAGCTTCTGTTTTGCCTTCTTCAATCGCACGATAAGCATATCGATGATATTGTTTTTCAGGGTCTGATAGTTTCTCTATTAAACTATCGCCAATTTTTACTGAAATTGTTCTTGAAAGAGCTTCTAAAATCTCACTATCAGAGGGTAGATCTGCCGCTTTGCCCTCCTGCTTAAACACACCTAATTCCACACCCTCAATGGTTTCCCCTTCATACTCTTGCTTCTCTGTGACTGAATCAACAAAAAGCACCTCGTGGGTACGAGGGTTAACTAGGCGAAAAATAGCTGAAAAAATACCCGTTTTTTGAATAGTAATACTAGCTAAATCAATATCTTCCGTTTGTGGCACATCAACGGTTGGCGATGGTTCTGCGATTTCCTTTCTTTTGCTGCTACTTAACGCAAGCCATTTTGTATGTTCTGGGTTTACTTCTTTTTTATAACCTGTAACAACACGTCGTTTTTTATTAAAGCGTTTTTCATTAATTTCTACCGCAGACTGCTGTATGTTGCCCTCTACCTTGTAATAAGATAAGTATAATGAAGAGTCCCAATCATTATAATTATTCTGTATCTGATCAAACTCGGCTTGTTGTAACAACGTAATATCTTGTGAGATTTTTTCTAGTAAATACTGGCTGACTTTTGAAGCCAAGCTTTTGCCAAACTCACGATCAGTCGTTGCATTACTAAAAGGTGCCGTGGCAACTTTTATTTTTGCTAACTGTAGTGTTTTTTCGGTTAGTGTTCTTAAATCTCTTTTTACCGCGCTATGGTTTTCATCAAGCTCTTTGAGCATTAATAAATAACCATAAGCAATTCCAACCTCACCTTTAGACTCTGCTTTTTGATAACGACTATACACATCTTTAATAAATACTAAATCGGCTTTTGTTAAACTACCTTTTTTACCCAAGCTATCCCGAATATATCGAGCACGACTAAAGGAAGAATAGGCGGTAGAAAAATCACCTTTTTTATGGGCATTTTGTGCAAGTTCTAAAAAGTAATTGCTAATATCGCTACCGGCAGCGGCAACTTGTGGTCTCACTAACTCAAAGTTATCAGATTTGGTTAACGCAACAAACTCATCATAAGCGGCATCTGGTTTTCCTTGGGCAAGTAAGTCCCAAAAGTTTTGCTCAAGAGCGCCTACTTTTATTTTCCCCCAAACAGAACTTAATGTTTTATAGCCCGGTTGTCTTTCATTAACCACAGACAAGTACTGCTCTGCTAACGTGTATTGTTTAAGCTCAACCGCTTGCAGACCCTTTTGGTATAAATCTTCTATATAATCATTTTGTTGCTGGGTAAATTCTGCTGCACCATTACCACCGGTCAACCAAATCAATTGATCAAACTCATTTAATTTAGCTGCCGATTCTTTATCGGTGAGTTCGCCTAATCTTTTTAGGCTATTATCAATTGCCGTGCCTGTTGCATGGCTCATTCCCTCAAGGTCTGCCACAAGTGCCACATACCGAGCATTATCCCAAGCCTTTATAGGTTCAGCTTGTTTTATTGCTTCTCGAAGATCTGCCAATGAAAATAACGCTATCGAGGCATCGGCTGGTTTTAAGCTTTGTCTAATCTCCTGCTCCCGGCTTTTCCCTAAGCGTGACCCCACGTCATTAAGTTGGACTTGTAATGCTTGACCAGCAGATGACTTGCGATTCATTTGCTCAAGCTGACTGCTCATTTGCTGATAAAGCGCCGCAAGCTGGCCTTGCGCCTCTGCTGCGTCAATCGTTTTACTGGTGTATTTAGGCCCAGAACTACCACAAGCTGTCAAAAAACTTGCTAAAAGTACTGTGATAATAAATCTGTATGCCATTTAAAAACCTCATGTTTCAGTGTTATTTTTTTATGGTTACTTATACCATAAAATGACTATTATTTAATGATTCAACATAATACTTTTTTTATTACCAGCAGGCTACAGCCCTATGAATGCCGAACTTGATCAATTAATTAACACTTTGCAGCTCGAATCCCATATAGAGGGAGGTTGGTACAAAAGAACTTATACCGATAGTAGCGTCTACACTACTAAAAGTGGCAAGCAACGAGCTCTTGCTAGCAGCATTTATTACCTGCTAACTACCGACGGCCCTGTAGGGCATTTACACAAAAACACCTCTACCATCTTGCATTTTTTTCAAGGCGGTGACCCCCTTCGTTATACATTAGTGTCTCCTGCAGGTGAAATCACCAACATAGTGATGGGTGATCAGGTATCCCAAGGCCAACAACTACAAATGCATGTCCCTGGCGGCTATTGGAAAGCCTCCCAATTGCAAAAAGGCCCCCATGGTTTTGGCTTAATTAGTGAGGTTGTGATTCCTGAGTTTCATTTTGATGACATGACCCTCGCCACCATTGAGAATATTCAGCAAGAACACCCCCATTTAACAGAAAAACTCCAAAAACTGATATTAAACACATAACTTACTAGACGAAATAGTTATATACACTGCCTTTTTTATTTTGCTGTTCTATGCAAGTTTTACTATTACTTAAAAAGAATGTGCTTTTCATTGCCTGTATCACACCACTTTTAAAAAATAATGACTATTGTATAAACACGCTAATTAAAGAAGGAGACACCATTATGATACGTTCTTTTTTTGACAGCCAAAAACCGCTCTCATCACTTTTCACCTACGATGAGCAATCAAATCGCGAGGCATTTGTCGTGTTTACACGCTACTTACATTCACAAGGATTGGAAATGAGTGATACCTTGTGGCACTTGGCTCGACACTGCAGTAAGGAGGACCCTAACATCTCATTCAAGGCCTTTTTAAAAATAGCTCACTATCATGGCTCTAGCCATTATTGCATGCCTTAGCAGCGACTCGGGTGAGGCTTACCTCACCCGAACAACCTCCTTTCTAGCCTCTTACCAAAAAATCACTTGAGCCATCACAGGCTCACCCCTACACTAACGACTTACACATCATTCTAATCGTTACCCTCAGCTGTTTATATCCACAGGATCGTATTTTGCCTCTATCAAAGCCTGACCCCATTCTTAATCTGAATAATGCCACCTCTTTTTTACCTCACATAAAAAGAGGTATCGAAAAAGAGAGCCTACGGGTATGTCCCGAGGGAAAACTCGCCCAAACACCACACTCGCCAACTATTGGCTCGGCATTAACGCACCCCTATATTACCACCGATTTTTCAGAGGCTTTACTGGAGTTTATTACCCCTGCCCAAAGCAGTATTGAGCAATCCCTCAGCTTTTTAACCACTCTGCACCAGTTTACCTGTCGCCGTATTTCTGGAGAGTATCTCTGGGCGGCAAGTATGCCCTGTATTGTTGAGGGTAATGCCCAAATACCTATCGCCCGTTATGGCAGCTCTCACACCGCCCAAATGAAAGAGATTTACCGAATAGGCTTGGGGCATCGGTATGGTCGACTAATGCAGACTATCGCAGGCATTCACTATAATTTTTCTATGCCACAAAGTTTTTGGGCTCACTGGCACTCACAAAGCCAAACCGAACTCTCGCTACAAGATTT
>CBDUPS010000127.1:0-5502 GCA_965369155.1 uncultured Spongiibacteraceae bacterium | reverse complement strand
CATTCGTGTTAAGGCATTCCCTTTTGGTGAAAAAATTGAAGACTTTATTAAAAACCATGAACAGGTTTTTGTTATCGAACAAAACCGCGATGCACAAATGCGCACCATGTTAATTAATGAGCTACAAACCGAATCAGCAAAATTAAAATCGATTCTTAATTTTGATGGTATGCCAATAACTGCTGAATTTATTGCTAACAATATTAAGCAGGCATTAGGTCTTACTACACAATCATTTGATCAAGTAGAGGGTGCGTAATGAGTTATCTTCGCCCAGAATTTCGACATCCATCATTACCTAAAAATGAGTTAGGTTTTACCAAAAAAGATTATGAGGGTGCAATTTCTACACTTTGCGCAGGTTGTGGACACGATTCTATCAGTGCCGCTATTTTGCAATCAGTTTTTGAAATGTCTATTCCTCCCCATAAAGTGGCAAAACTTTCAGGGATTGGCTGTTCATCAAAAACACCAACTTACTTTTTAGGTAACTCTCACGGTTTTAACTCTGTACATGGGCGTATGCCATCGGTAGCAACGGGTGCTGCGTTATCTAATCGTGACATGATTTATATTGGTGTGTCCGGTGATGGGGACTCAGCCTCTATTGGTATGGGACAGTTCGCCCATGTGGTACGCCGTAACCTAAATATGTTGTATGTGGTAGAAAATAACGGTTGCTATGGTTTAACTAAAGGGCAGGACTCCGCTACAGCAGATGTTGGCTCAAAAAGTAAAGCAGGTTCGGTTAATATGTACGAGCCTATTGATTTGGTGAGTGTTGCACTACAACTTGGTGCTACCTTTGTGGCTCGGTCCTTCTCTGGTGATAAGGCACAGTTACAGCCCTTGATAAAAGCTGCGATAGCACATAAAGGCTTTGCATTAATTGATGTGATTTCCCCTTGTGTGACCTTTAATAACAACCCAGGCTCTACAAAAAACTATGATTATGTTCGTGAGCATATTGAAGCGACAGGAACAATAGACTTTGTACCTTTCGCTGAAGAAATAACCACTGAGTATGCAGAAGACACCGTAAAAAATATTACTATGCATGATGGCTCGGTAGTGAGTTTACAGAAGCTTGGTAATGATTGGGATGTGAATAATAGAGCGTCTACCATTAACGCCATAATGAGCGCAAAAGAAGAGGGCAAGATACTAACCGGCTTACTATATATTGATGAAGAAAGTGAAGATTTGCACAATGTCATCAATACCGCCAAAACCCCATTACGCAGTTTAGGTGATGAAAGTTTATGCCCCGGTAATAAAGCATTACAGGCTATTAACGCCAGTTTTCAATAGAGTGCTTTATCTTGTTAAAAAGCCTAGCTATGCTAGGTTTTTTTATGTCTGCAGTTTTTAAAAACCTAGAGTGGTGGTTTTATGAATGATATGGATAACAAAGAAAAACTGGCATTATTTATTGATGCCTTTTATGACAAAGTATTAAAAGATGAGCGTTTGGCAGCTATTTTTTTAGATGTGGCAAAAATTGATCTTCCCGTACATCTGGCGCATATCCGTCAATATTGGGAGAAACTATTATTTGGCGAAAGAGAATACCAACGGCACACAATGGATATTCATCGCGAGCTTAATGTAAAGCAGCAACTTGAACGAGAAGATTTTCAGCGTTGGCTTGGTTTGTTTTTGAGTACGTTAAATGCAAGGCACGAAGGAGATACTGCTGATCGTGCTAAACGCTTGGCACATAATATTGCCAATAATATGGCAGTTCAAATGATTCCGGGCTTCCCTAAAGATGAGAAAATAATGCCCGATAAAATACCAAGCTAAGGTAATCAATAACTAAATAGGGTAACGTATCAGTTTCTAGTTTAATCATCTTATGGTTTTTTATAGGGGATATTATGGAAGAAATTAGCAGTGTAAAAATGTTTGGTGGCTTACAAAAACGCTTTAAACATACATCGGATGTATGCCAGTGCGAAATGATATTTGCCGTTTTTTTACCTCCACAGGCACAAGAGAAAAAATGTCCTGTGCTGTACTGGCTTTCAGGCCTTACCTGTACGGACGAAAATTTTGTCACTAAAGCTGCGGCTCAACAATATGCAGCCAAATACGGCATCATTATTATTGCCCCTGATACCAGTCCAAGGGGTGACGGCATTCCAGATGATCCAGAACAAAGCTGGGACTTTGGTTTAGGTGCGGGTTTTTATGTTAATGCGACTCAGGAACCATGGGTTAAAAATTATCAAATGTACGATTACATTACCAAAGAGCTTCCCGAAATCATTAATAGCCACTTTCCTGTTAATGGTAAACAGTCTATTAGTGGGCATTCAATGGGCGGTCACGGAGCCTTGATCATCGGTCTATCGAACCCTACTCAATATCAGTCAATCTCAGCTTTTTCTCCTATTGTTAATCCCACACAAGTACCTTGGGGAATTAAAGCATTCTCTAATTATTTGGGGGCAGATAAATTATCTTGGGAGCAATACGATGCTTGTTCTTTGGTTGAAAATAGTGAGAGTGGTTCGCCACAACCGCCTATACGTGTAGAGCAGGGGGAGGCAGATAATTTTTTAAATGAGCAGTTGCAACCTGAAGAATTTGAGATGGCCTGTCAAAGAGCTAATTATCCTTTAGCGCTTTATATGAGAGAAGGCTATGACCATAGCTATTATTTTATCGCGAGCTTTATGCAAGAACATTTTGAGTTTCATGCTAAGGCATTAGGTGTTTAACTGCTTGTTAATGGATTAGAGCTATGTGGCGAAAAATAGCAGTGAGGGCGACAGCTCTAATTTTGTTTTTAATAAGCTTGGGGTTTAGTGTATTTGGTTTTGTGGTAATGGCTGTAGGAGGTTATGACTCTGATGCTAAGTCTCCCATTTTAGGGCTGATTGTTTTAGTGGCTGGGTTTTATGTATCAGCCGTTTTTTTCGTTTTTTTTATTGATGGTCAGTTTAGTTTCAAAGCAAATCATAAAAAGTAATAATAAAAGTTATTGTTAGAATTATGGTGATGTCACCCGCCTATTGGAGACATTATATGACCCATTTTGTCAGCAACATGAACCGTTCTAACATTGTAAAAAGAGTTGTCGTACTGAATACTGCTAGCTGATCGCAAAGGGCAGTTTATTTTTTTCTTAAATTTTGAAGTGGGAGAAGTATCTTATGTCTCAGGAATCTGAAGTTCTCAGGTCAGAGTTTGATCTGGAGTTTACTTACACTCGAACCTACGGCCCCATACTGGGTGAGTTTTTTACCGAGCTAAAGGCGGGTAATGTTCTAGGAATAAAAGGCAGTGACGGTAAAGTGATTTGCCCACCGTTAGAGTATGACCCAGTAACAGCCGATGGCTTATCAGAGTTTGTACCTTTAGCAACTACAGGTGTGGTTACTAATTGGTGCTGGGTTAAAGAGCCTCGCCCAAAGCATCCGTTACAAAAGTCTTTTGCTTGGGCGCAAATACAAATTGATGGTGCAGACACCACAATGCTGCATGCCTTAGATGTGAGTGATGAGTCTGCAGTAACCGCAGGTATGAAAGTAAAAATCCGTTGGGCTGATACACGGGTTGGGCGTATTACTGATATAGCCTGCTTTGAACCAGCATAAGGAGAAAACAATGAGCGAAGAAAAAGAAAAGGTTATCGGTTTTGAGTCTCCCATTAGCCTGCATTACACATTTGCCGCTGGTCGTGCTACGTCAAAGTTTTTAAAAGAAGTTAAAAAAGGGCGTTTAGTGGGTCAGCGCTCTCCAGTTACCGGCAAGGTTATTGTGCCACCTAGAGGTTCAGATCCTGAGACAGGAAAGCCAACTGTTGATGAGGTGATCTTACCTGATGTTGGCACGGTAATGTCTTTTACTATTGTACATATTCCTATTCCGGGAAATCCCATTCAACCCCCTTACATCATTGCTAATATTGTTTTAGATGAGAGCGACCAAACCTTTATTCACTTAATTAGTGATTGTGATAACGATGAGGTACAAATGGGTACGCGGGTAAAAGCAGTGTGGAAAGATGAGTCAGAGTGGGATTATGGTATTGATAATATTCAATACTTTAAGCCACTAGACGAACCATTAGTCAATATTGATGAATTAAAGGCCAAGCGCCTAAAAGAAACGGAGGGTTATCGCAATGCGTGAAGTAGCTGTAGTTTCTTATGCACAAACGCCAAAAGTGCGTGATGCAGGGGCACTAAATGATGTAGAGCTTGTTATGCAAGTTTGTAGTGAAGCATTAGGTAGTGTTGGACTAACACAAAAAGATATTGATTTTACCTGTTCGGGTTCTTGTGATTATTTAGGTGGTGCTGCCTTTGCTTTTGTAAGCGCGGTAGATGCCTTAGGTGCCGTTCCACCTATTAGTGAGTCCCACGTTGAAATGGATGCCGCTTGGGCATTGTTTGAGGCATGGTTAAAAATTCAATCTGGTGCTGCCGATATTGCACTGGTTTATGGTTTTGGTAAATCATCTCATTCAGAGATTGGTGAAGTAGTAGGCTTACAAATGGACCCTTACTATTATCAGCCATTGTGGATTGATGCTGTTTCAGCGGCAGCTTTGCAAGCTAATGCTTTGTTGTCATCGGGTAAAGCGACGGAAGAAGACTTTGCTCGGGTTGTACAAAATAGCCGTAAAAATGCCATGAATAATCCTATGGCACAATTAAAGGGTAACTTTACTCTTGAGCAGCTATTGGCGGAACCTACCTTTGTATCACCTTTACGCAAACACGATTGCTGCCCAATTAGTGATGGCGCTTCAGCGATTGTTATTGCAAGTAAAGAAAAAGCCCAGCAGTTAGCTAAAAACCCAGCCTATATAACGGGCTTTGATCACCGAACCGATGCTCATGGTTTAGGTGTTAGAGATTTAACCGTATCTAATTCAACAAAACTTGCCGGACAGAAAGCTGGCGTTAATAAAGGCTCTGTTGAAATAGCTGAGATTTACGCGCCATTTAGCCACCAAGAAATTATTGTTAAAAATGCTTTAGGTTTAGGCGATGAAACAGTGATTAATCCATCAGGCGGTGTGTTATCAGGTCATGTGTTTATGTCTTCTGGGCTTGATCGCATTGGTGAAGTTGCCAATAGAATTTTAAATAACGATGTAAAACGCGGGGTTGCCCATGCAACATCTGGCCCGTGTTTACAGCAAAATCTAGTTGCAGTTTTGGAGGGTAAATAAGATGGCCGGACGAGCTACCGCAGTGGTGGGTGTTGGACAATCTTCACGCTACCGCTCTCGAATAAAAGAATCAATGGCAGGTCTTGTACGCGAGGCTGCTTTAAATGCATTACAAGATGCCGGTTGTACTTGGGCAGATATTGATGCTGTGATTATTGGTAAAGCCCCTGACTTTTTTGAAGGCTTAGTTATGCCTGAAAATTATCTTGCTGATGCCTTAGGAGCAGTAGGAAAACCTATTCTTCGTGTGCATACTGCAGGCTCTGTAGGGGGTTCTACTGCCGTTGTTGCCGCATCTCATGTGCAAAGTG
>CBDUPS010000126.1:0-5511 GCA_965369155.1 uncultured Spongiibacteraceae bacterium | reverse complement strand
TTCGACATATCGAGGATCTCTAAGCAGTCCATGCTAGGTTGCCAGTTTTTATTGATAGGCTCTGGCTGCTTACTGGAAAAATAAAGCCATTGTTGGCGAATGTACTGCACAAACTGCCGGTTCCAATCGTTGCGTGACTCACCTTTTTCTCGCCAAATTAATATAAATTCAGGCAATACTTCTTCGATAAAGGTTTTATCCATGCCGCCTCTAACTAGCAAGTCAACGGCATCTTCATCGGGTTGCCATTGTCCATGCATTTGTATATCAGGATTATTAGAAGATCGTGCTTCTCGTTGGCTCTTATCTTGAAAAGAGCGAATAACCCAACTTTGAAATTTGTGATCCCATGAGTGATTCGGTATGCCTTTATCACGGTGATAAGTGAGAAAAGGGAACAGCTCCGATAGGGCAAAGTCTCTGGGAATGTTATTCATTTGCTCTAACCAACGTAAGGTATCCTCTCGGGGAGTCCATTGGTTGCCCACCAGTTGGGCTTTTTGTTGGGTGGCAGCAGTGCTTACCGATGTGCGGTTAGCAGTAGTGTTGTGCTGGGGCTGATAGTTTGATTGTGGTGCGCTCTGCACTGGCGTGTGCTGTTTAGCCGGGGTTTGGGGTGCTGCCGTGGATTCATTTAAAGCAAAACGAATAGATGCGTTTACCTGAAAAGGTGCTGAGTTAATTAATAGCACCCCTAGAGACTCTAATGATTGCAATACTCGGCGAATATCTAACTCATTCCAAAATGGGAGTAGTTGCTGTATGCGCTGTCCGTCGATAGTTAACCAGTCAAAACCCTGTTGTCTTTCGCTATGTTGATGGGCATAGAGCTCACCAACAACTGTTAGCATAATGGCTTCTTCTAAACCTAAGGTTGCGGCTAATTGCGGGGAGAAGCTCAATTTTTTTTCAGGAAGTAGTGATGACATAAAAATAAACCTCAATTCAGCGGCTCATTGTAAGTGGTTGCCGTACTGTGTGCTACCGTGTTCCTGTTAGAATGGGGTTTTGTTAGATTAATTTTTTAGGTTTGGATTATTAAAACTATGGCAAAAGCAAAAACAGCATTTGTGTGTACTGACTGTGGTGCGGATTATCAAAAATGGCAGGGTCAGTGTGTCGAATGCAATGAGTGGAATACGGTACAAGAAATTCGTTTAGGTAGTAATCGTAGCAATACGACTAGCAGCGGACGCAGTGGCTTTGCTGGGGCATTAAGTAAAGTACAGGCGTTGTCGGATGTGGATATATCGGATTTACCTCGGATTTCTACCCAGTGCGGTGAGTTTGATCGAGTGCTAGGTGGGGGCATGGTTCCGGGGTCAGTCATTTTAGTGGGTGGTAGCCCAGGTGCGGGTAAAAGCACCTTACTGCTGCAGATTTTGTGTAAGGTGGCGCAAAGTATGCCAGCAATGTATATCACCGGAGAAGAATCACTACAGCAGGTAGCATTAAGAGCCAGACGATTAGGCTTACCAATGGATGGTTTAAAAATGCTAGCGGAGACCAGTGTTGAGCAAATTTTATCGGCAGCAGGGGCAGAAAAGCCCGCCATTATGGTGATTGATTCTATACAAGTAATGCATTTGGCGGATATTCAGTCAGCGCCGGGGTCGGTGTCACAGGTAAGGGAAAGTGCCGCGTATTTAACGCGCTTTGCTAAGCAAACCGGTACGGTTTTGTTAATGGTAGGCCATGTGACTAAAGATGGCTCCTTAGCCGGTCCTAAGGTTTTAGAGCATATTATTGACTGCTCTTTGATGCTTGATAGCACAACAGATAGCCGTTTTCGTACTCTCCGAGGGCAAAAAAATCGCTTTGGTGCGGTTAATGACTTAGGCGTTTTTGCCATGGTGGAGCAGGGGTTGGTTGAGGTAAAAAACCCTTCGGCTATTTTTTTAAGCCGAGGCGATCAGATCGCTGCAGGCAGCGTGGTCATGGTGGTGTGGGAGGGTACACGCCCTCTGTTGGTAGAGATTCAAGCCTTGGTTGATGATAGTAATGCGGGTAACCCCCGTCGCGTTGCCGTGGGCTTAGACCATAATCGTTTATCGATGTTATTAGCGGTATTGCATCGGCACGGTGGTTTACATATTGGCGCCTCTGATGTGTTTGTTAATGTGGTTGGCGGCGTTAAGGTTCTCGAAACATCAGCAGATTTAGCCTTACTATTAGCGGCAGTGTCCTCATTTAAAGACAGGCCCCTGCCACGAGACTTAGTGGTTTTTGGTGAGGTGGGTTTATCAGGGGAGATTCGCCCAGTCCCCTCAGGACAAGAGCGTTTACACGAGGCGGCCAAACATGGCTTTAAACGAGCCATCGTTCCTAACGGTAATAAGCCGAAAAAAGCGATTGTAGGAATGGAAGTGATCGGTGTTGATAAGCTATCTGAAGCGTTAGATGCGTTGGATTAATGAGGCTTTAGTGCTGTAGGGCTACTCTATGGAGTTATTGCCCTAGTGCACTTAATTCACGCTCCACCAAATTAGGATCACCTAAGTTCATTTCTAATAAACGACGGATATGCTGAACACTCTCTTCAAGTATGGTTTCGCAGATAAAACCCGCTCGATCATTAGAGGCGTGTACCTGCCGAATAGTCATCGTAATAATGGCATCGCCACCTAAAGGCATGGTTGCCGTTATTAGTTCATCAGGGTTGGCGTCCCAATCATCGGGAAGCCAGACCAACAACCCTTTTAAAGAAAGGTCGATAACGAGGGTTTGCCACTCCTTATCGCCTTGCGTCAAAATAACGGGGGTATCGTAATTGATACGGGTAAATTTTCTTTTATGTTTTTCTTCGTCACCCATAAGAGAACAGCTCACTATCATGCGATTTATT
Organism: uncultured Spongiibacteraceae bacterium; assembly: GCA_965369155.1. Classification (GTDB taxonomy): domain Bacteria; phylum Pseudomonadota; class Gammaproteobacteria; order Pseudomonadales; family CBDUPS01; genus CBDUPS01. Next base: position 2,666 of record CBDUPS010000126.1, on the reverse strand, counting down.
GTTATTGTTGTACCATTGTAGATGGCTTTTTACTATTTTTGCAGTTTATTTATTTGAGTTTCTTATACTTGACCCTTTGTGGCGTACTGTTGCCAGAACGTTTTTTATGGTCTTCTTCATAGTCAGAGTAATTTCCCTCAAACAATAACACTTGGCTATCCCCTTCAAAAGCTAAAATATGAGTAGCAACACGGTCTAAAAACCAACGGTCGTGAGAGGTTACTAAGGTGCAACCTGGAAAAGCGAGTATGGCTTCTTCTAGGGCACGGATAGTTTCTACATCTAAGTCGTTGGTAGGTTCATCGAGTAGCAGTACGTTACCCCCTTGTTTTAGGGTTTTAGCTAAATGTAGACGGTTTCGCTCACCACCGGACAAATCTCCTACACGTTTTTGCTGATCGCTACCTTTAAAGTTAAAACGCCCTACATAAGAGCGAGAATTGACCTCGTAGTTACCGATACGAATCATATCTAGGCCGTAAGAGATTTCTTCCCATACGGTTTTAGTGTTGGCTAAGTCAGCGCGGGACTGCTCAACAAACGATAGTTGGACCGTTTCTCCCAAGGTAATAGAGCCTGAATCGGGTTGTTCGCTACCGGCAATCATTTTAAATAAGGTTGATTTACCCGCGCCATTACCGCCAATAATACCCACAACACTTCCTTTAGGAATAGAGCAGGTTAGGTTATCAATTAAGACGCGGTCACCGTATGCCTTTGTCAGAGATTCAAGCTCAATGACTTTATCGCCTAAACGAGGGCCGGGTGGGATATAGATTTCATTGGTTTCGTTACGCTTTTGAAACTCTTGGCTATTAAGGTCATCAAATCGTTGGATACGAGCCTTACTTTTGGCTTGACGGCCCTTGGGGTTGGTACGAATCCATTCAAGTTCTTGTTTGATGGTTTTTTGGTGAGCAGCTTCAGTTTTTGCTTCTACCTCTAAGCGTTTTTCTTTGGTTTCAAGCCATGTGGTGTAGTTGCCCTCATAGGGAATACCATGACCTCGGTCTAGCTCTAAAATCCAACCGGCAACATTATCTAAGAAGTAACGGTCGTGGGTAATTGCAACCACAGTCCCTGGAAAATCATGTAAAAAACGCTCTAACCAAGCAACCGATTCAGCATCTAAATGGTTGGTTGGCTCATCTAATAGCAGCATGTCAGGGTTTGATAATAGTAAACGGCATAGTGCAACACGGCGTTGTTCACCACCTGATAAGTTTGTGATATCAGCATCCCACGGGGGAAGTCGTAGTGCATCAGCGGCAATTTCTAGTTTGTGCTCTATATTATGGGCATCGTTTGCCTGAATGATATTCTCAAGATGTGCTTGTTTTTTAGCTAAGGCATCAAAGTCAGCGTCAGGTTCTGCATAAGCGGCATAAACGGCATCTAAATCGGCTAATGCCTGTAGGGATTCTTGTAAGCCTTCTTCTACATTGCCTCTAACATCTTTGTCAGGGTTGAGGGCGGGTTCCTGTGGTAGGTAACCGACTTTTATACCGGGCATAGGACGGGCTTCGCCAATAATATCGGTATCGACACCAGCCATAATGCGTAGCAAGGTAGATTTACCCGAACCGTTTAAGCCGAGTACACCAATTTTTGCCCCGGGGAAAAAGGAAAGGGATATATCCTTTAAAATTTGGTTTTTGGGAGGGACTATTTTTCCTACTCTATTCATAGAGTAAACATACTGCGCCATGGAATAACCTCGTTGAAGGCAAATAAAAATAAATCAAACAATCTGCTTAAGCCAACCAAGTAAGGTACTGAAAATTCCCCATAACTGCAAACAACAAAAGAGAAACTAACCGGTTTTATTTAGTCGTATCGGCATTTACTAAAAAGATGGACAAAAATAAGAGAGTAAAAGGGCTCTAAAGGGGCAAATCTATTAACCCAATTAGGCTATTGCTGTACAATGCGGCTCTATTTTTACTTTAGGTGATATCTAGGCTTTGTACCTAGAGCAACGCTAACTTCTGGAGAGATTAAGTATGTTCAAAAAATCAATGACCATCGCTGGATTTGATGACGAAATACAAGCGGCAATTAACCAAGAAACCATCCGCCAAGAAGAGCACATAGAGCTTATCGCCTCAGAAAACTATACAAGTCCACGGGTAATGGAAGCCCAAGGTACACAGCTCACCAACAAGTACGCCGAAGGCTATCCTGGAAAGCGTTATTACGGTGGTTGTGAGTATGTAGACATTATTGAGCAGTTAGCCATTGACCGTGCTAAGGCGTTATTTGGCGCTGATTACGCCAACGTTCAGCCGCATTCAGGCTCCCAAGCCAACGCAGCCGTTTTTATGGCGTTATGTGAGCCGGGCGATACCATTTTAGGAATGAGTCTTGCCGATGGTGGTCACTTAACACATGGTAAAACTTACCAAGCTATTCAGTATGGGTTAAATAATGCAACAGGTGAGGTAGATTATGAGCAAGTAGAAGCCTTAGCTTTAGAGCATAAGCCTAAAGTGATCGTGGCGGGTTTCTCAGCCTACTCACAAATTATGGATTGGCAGCGTTTTCGTGAAATTGCCGATAAAGTAAATGCTTATTTGTTTGTGGATATGGCTCACGTTGCAGGGTTAATTGCTGCGGGTATTTACCCTAACCCTATGCCTTTTGCCCATGTAGTTACTACCACTACC
>CBDUPS010000125.1:0-5528 GCA_965369155.1 uncultured Spongiibacteraceae bacterium | reverse complement strand
CAGTAAATCTCCTTCAATTAAAGAGGGTTTAATAAGCGCTGCTGCCGATAAATAGATGGCAATAGATAATAAAAAAATAAGCCATATAACAGCAAAAAATGATAATTTATTGTGAGTAGCAGTGTTTTTCATCATCGCTCACAGGCTGCTTAATATTACTGACATTTAAAAAATGTATTTCTGTTTTATCATCATTTGCATCAAAAAGAGTGACCACCTGTAAATGATTATCCCCTGTAAGTTCCATTTTATTTGCCAATATAGCTACCGCTTCATCTTTTGGGCTTAGTGTGATTGTCCAGGCAGACTCATTAATTACCAATGACATATCAAACCACTTCTCCATGGCAAAAATATCTCCAGTAAAAAGTGCAAAAAATGCCTTCGAAAAAACAGAAAACATGGGCTGCTCCTTACCCAGCATTTTAGAGGTCTCGCCACTACCCTCTCCCTGAATAATCGCATCGGGGGTAATAACAAACCATTGCTCCCAAGGTTTTTTCATACTCCAACAAATACCCTGATCTTGGTGGTAATAAAAATTACCCTCACTTACTAAAGGTCTGGATAAAACGGCTAAGTAACGGGACTGAATAAACTGGCTTGATAAATATTGGGACTTTTTCCAGCGCTGTTGCAAAAGCTGCCAATCGGCATCTCGGTGCATCTCATTAATAACGCTGCTATTCGTTTGATCTGCAGCTTGCACAGTGGAAATACCCAAAAAAAGCAAACTAAAAAATAAAATAAAAACTCTCACTCAATAACTCCACAGGCTTTTAATTTATCAAATAAAATATCAGGGGAGACAAACTGCATTTCTTTATTTTTTATATCAACAGCAACCTGCGTTGTCTGACCCTTACTAAGCCGCTTTTTTGTGGATTTATCATAAATGCGATAAGAAAAACGTAAACGATGCTCCCACTCTTCAAGAGTTGCTTCTACAATAATTTTTTGATTAAAGGTTAAAGGTTGGGCGTAACGAATTTGCAAATCAATTACCGGCCAGCCATAACCAGACCCAAGCATTTGTATGTAGTTGTAAGCCAGCTTTTCTAATAATGCACAACGGGCCATTTCAAAATATTTTACATAATGCCCATGCCAAACAATGTTCATTGAATCCACATCAAAAAATGGCACAAGAATTTCAATCTCACAGGAAAACTTATTGCTAAGCTTGCTCATACTGTTTTACTCATGCTCTTTTACTCATATAGCGCCCAATGCTTTTGTTGTATCTTGCTTACACAGTCGCGTAATGTCATTTCTAGTGGTCGGTCTTCAGATAAAAATTCAAAGCTCTCAAAAACTTCTTTACGGGTTAATAAAATACCTTCTGTTAATTCGTTCTCTTGTAATTCCCCTTGACGAATTCGTAACTCAACACCTTGTGTTGCCGCCAGTAATACTGCTGCGGCAACTTGCTCAGTTAATTCTAAAACTCGTAAACAATCACGGGCAGAGATGGTACCCATACTCACTTTATCTTGGTTATGACATTCGGTAGAGCGTGAAAAGACACTAGCTGGCATCGTTAGTTTTAATGCCTCAGCCGTCCATGCTGATGTGCCTATTTGCACCGCTTTAAATCCATGGTTAATCATCGCCCTTTCAGATGATGAGCCAGATAAGTTTGCTGGTAATCCATTGTTATAACGAACATCCATTAGCTGTGCCATTTGCCTGTCTAATAAATCAGCCAAATTAGCCACCGCGTTTTTCATAGAGTCCATAACAAAAGCAATATGCCCACCATAAAAATGACCACCGTGTAGTACATGCCCCCCTTCACCATCAATAATGGGATTATCGTTGGCGCTATTTAATTCGTTCTCAATCGTTTGCTTAAAAAAGGGTAAGGCATCTTCTAGTACACCAATAATATGTGGTGCACAACGGATAGAGTAACGGCACTGTAACCGATCAGAATTACGAGGTGCAGCATCGGCACATAAATCTTCTCGTATCCAACCGGCCACTTTGTTTTGCCCTGCGTGGGGTTTTACCGAAAATAGCTTTTCATCAAAATGGTAGGCGTTACCTTTTAATGCAATTGTTGCTAGCGATGAAATACGAGAAACAAGCTGGGATAAATAAGCCGCTCTCTCCCAAGCCATACAGGCGATTGCTGTCATCACCGCAGTGCCATTCATAATGGCTAAGCCTTCTTTTGGCCTTAACTTTAATGGGGTAATGCCACATTGCTTTAATACCTTCGCTGCACTCAGAACTTCACCCTGATACCACACTTGTCGCTCACCACAAAGCACAGCCGCCACATAAGAAAGAGGCGTTAAATCACCACTGGCACCCACTGAGCCTTCCTCTGGAATTAAAGGCACAATGCCCTCATTAATCAGACGCTCTAACCCTTGTAGCAACTCATAACGCACACCTGAGTAACCTTTTGCCAATGAAGTCATTCTTGTGGCTAATATCGCCATGCCTAACTCGGGGCTAAAATAATCACCTAATCCACAACCATGAAAGCGATACAGATTAGTTGGTAAATCTTCAACTAAATGAGCAGGAACGGATACCGTGCAAGAGTCACCATAACCGGTAGTAACACCGTAAATAACACCCTCTTCTTTTAATAATGTCTCAAGAAAAGTATTACCTCTGGTTATCATGGATGGGTAGTCTGTATCGCTATCTAATACAGCCCGTTTATCCCCCCTGGCAACAGAGGCAATATCATTTAAAGAAAGGTAGCTTCGTCCAAAAATAACATTCTCGGAAGACTCATTATTGTGCTCATTCATAGGTTAGGCTTCTTGTTTTTAATGCTAGTTGTTGCAATCTTTGGCGTACTCCAAAAATCAAAAAAATTATACCACTGCAAAGGCCAACGCACAGTGTAATAAGCAAGCCTATCGGCATATTCTTGCATTATTGCTGTTAATCGTAATTGACGGTCTTTGCGTTTCATTTTAAGTGAATCAGAGAAGTGCTCAAAAATAATAGAATACTGATTATTTGCTGTTCTAAATCCAAAGAGTAAGTAAACAGGGCAATCTAATATACTCGCTAAAATAAAAGGTCCTTCAGAAAAATAGGCCGGCTTATTTAAAAAAGATAACGTTTGTACTTTGTCTGAATTTTGCAATGATGTTCGATCACCGGTAATCACAATAAATTCTCCAGCATCAACTCGCTGTTTTAATTGCATACCGGTAAAGGGAGAGATTTCTGAAACCTGTAATAATTCAAAGCCTGATTTGGGATTAACCCGCGCCAGTACTCGATTAAATTTTCCCGCATGATGCGTGTGCACTAAAACGGTTAGCTTTACACCAGAACGCGCATGGGCAAAAGCACGGCACATATCAACATTACCTAAGTGCGAGGCAATAATCACGGCACCCTGCCCGGTTTCTTTCATATGTAGCCATTGTTCGCGATTAGGAAAATCTAATGCGCTACCTGGTATTTGCCCAGACCACGCCCCAAGCTTATCGATAATGGCGTCGCCAAAAGAAAGAAAATGAGCAAAACTGGTAAACAATGTTGGTTTAGCTAAAAGCGTGCTATCCGTGTTTTGCCAAACATGATTTAAAAAATTAACCGATGCTTGTCTTTTGTCGGCATGCCTAAGCCAAAAATAAATAATCACTGGGAAAAGCACCATTTTAAAAACCCAGCGTCCTAACCATTTATAAATAAAAAACATCGTCATGATGCCCCAATAAGCACCAACCTCACCTAACTCTGACCAATGTTTTTTTTCAGTACTCATCGTTTTATTTTTTGTACTAACAATAACGGCATGTGCTTTAACATCCCAAAAAATAAAGCGGCATGCATACAACTAATACGCCAATTATCCTTCACCAAATTAAAGTGTGATAAACCATCGTCTGGATAAATAACTTTAACCGGTAAAGAAATAACAGAGACTCCTCGCCAAAATAACCGCACCATAATATCAGTGTCAAAATCCATACGCCGGCCAACCGTATGTTGCACATTTAATAACTGTATAACCTCAGCTAAGGGATAAACCCTAAAGCCCATCATTGAATCTTTGATAGAGAAGCTTAATGTATTTATCCAAACCCAAAAGTGAGTAATGTATCGCCCAATTTTTCTAGACCTCGGTACTGACTCATCATAAATAGGTATCGCCGTTATTAAACTTGTAGGCTGTTCTTTTGATAGCGTCAACAAGTCGGTTAGGCGGCTAACATCATGCTGACCATCAGCATCTAATTGAATAACATGACTGTAACCTAACCGCCACGCCTCCAAAAAACCCCTTACAACAGCAGCACCTTTACCTTGATTAATTGGTAACTGAAATAATTCTAAGCCATAAAGATATTTCAACTTTTTTAAATGTGCTGCGCAATTTTTACTACTGCCATCATCAACAATAATAATAGGTAGCTTATACGCCGCCACGTCTTTTAATACCGGCTCTAGTTGTTTGTCGTGGTTATAAACAGGAATCAGAATACAGGGTTTATAATCTATCATGCTTCAATCCACCTCCTTAGAGAAAGCAATAACGCCTGACGACACCATGACAGAACCGCAATAACAGGAGACGCTCACTTTATTTTCTTTTGCATCCCATTGCATATTAATGTTTAGCTGATCATTAGGCCGCACTACACTATGAAACTTTAACCGCTCTAATGACAAAACCTCACCCGCAATAGAAAAGCACTCTCGACAATAATTAATAATCCACAAACTCTGCTGAACACCAGGTAGAATTTTATAATCATCAAAATGACCTGAAAAAATTGGAAGCGTTTCAGGAACATCAATAACCACCGTTGCTATATTTTCTTTTTTTTCTATCGTAATTATCTTTGGTAAATTTTGTAGAAATGCTTCTTGTAAAAAAAGTGCTTTTATTTCTGTATCAAGCCTCTTGCCCTGTGTGTTAGTTGGAATACTTGAAATAAAACGCCATTTTTTTGGTAACACTACCCGCTCAAATTCTTGTAAAAGTTGTTGCTTTAAGATGCTAACTAGCCATTTTTTATCTTTTGCTTTTAGCTGTAAAACACCTTCACCACTAAGCTCAATAGCAGCCACTACAATTTGCCGACGTCCATCTAACACTGTAACCGCAACACCCTTTACAAAAGCGTGAGATAACAGTTTTGCCTCCATAGCATCTAATGACAAACGCTTCTCTTCAATTTTAACGATACGATCAGAACGCCCATGCAAAATAAAATAATCGTCATCAATTAATTCAACTTCATCTGACATAACATAAAAACTATCAACAGCAATAAATGGCGATTTTATTGCTAGGTTTTTTTGTGGCGATTGTTTTATTTTTACCGAGGGGAATCGCCGCCAAGATAAGCCCGAAGACACCGCCTGCCTAAAGGCAACACCACCTGTTTCAGAGCTTCCAAACACCTCCGTAACCGCGCAATTAAAAATATCACTCGCCTTTTTGTTTGCCTCTATAGGTAAGGCACCGCCAGAGGAAAACACTGCTGCAAATTTATTTTTTAAATTCTCGGTATAAGCAAATCCTCAAAATCCAAAATGGA
>CBDUPS010000124.1:0-5532 GCA_965369155.1 uncultured Spongiibacteraceae bacterium | reverse complement strand
ATTTGGTGACTAATTCTGGATAATCAAGGGCTATCTTTAATGCAATAGCGCCACCTAGGGAATTACCCACCAAAGCGCACTCACTCACACCAATAACATCAAGGGTTTGCTTAATACATTCAACAAAAAAATCTAAGGGATAAGAAACATCGTCTGGTTTATCTGAATAGCCATAACCAATATGGTCAGGAATGATACACCTATACCCTTGGTCAACCAAATACGGGTAGTTTTGCTTGAAATTACTATAGCCACTCGCGCCCGACCCACTACCATGAAGAAAAACCACAACAGGCCCTATTCCTTCATCTAAATAATGCATGCGATACCCATTGGGTAAGTTGGCGTAATGCCCTTCAGGAATAGGCCCCATACTTGTACTCCTTAAAAATGATTACCTGACAAAATCTGGCCTACATTCTAGATGGATAGAAGGCTTTTGTCTTGTTTAGAGCCTATTATTTTCGTCACAATGAGCGCTACGAGATTGAACCCAATGCTTGTAGCGCACTCAATGCACAAGCCTCATCTTGATCTGTTGTTGCTCCCCCAACACCCAAAGCACCAACCAACTCGCCCTTAATCATAATGGGGTACCCCCCAGGCAATAGTGTTATTTGAGAAGTACTTAATAAACTATCACGTACTTGGGCTGCTGAGGACTCTAACGCTAGCCCCAAGTCTTTAGTTGATAACCCAAGCAGTGCGCTATAGGCTTTTTGTTCGGATGTTTTTGTTGAAAAACTTCCCGCTTTATCCATACTTAACAGCACTTTTATAGAACCGGATGAATCCATCACTACCACTGATATATGACATTGTAACTCTTGAGCGTGCTTAACTGCCGCTTGCGCCAAAAACAAAGCAGCCTCTAACGTAATATCTTGCCGTTTTATGATTTTTTGCACCTATCGCCTCCTATTAGCGCCAGTAAAATTGTCTTTATAGAGTAAAGTATTACTGACAACCTTATTACCCTACCTACTTTGCTATACTATCAAACCACGCTAAATGAATACCCTATTAACGCTTGAGAGAATTTAATTTATGTCGCCTATATTGATTTTGGGAATGCATCGAAGTGGCACTAGCTTTCTGGCAAAGTCTTTATATGAATATGGTTTAAGCCTACCTGGGGCTAGCCAAAACAGCTCTCCATTTAACCCAAAAGGTAATTATGAAAAGCGTGAAATTGTTATTTTTCACGAAAATATTCTTAAAAAAAATCACGGTAGTTGGTCAAGCCCCCCAACAAACATTGAATGGCAAGTGCAGCATACAAAAAGAGCTCATCAGTTTTTACTAGAATTAACCCAACAGCCGAGTGGATTTAAAGACCCCAGAACACTACTACATCTTACACAATGGCAAACACTATGTACGCCTCGTTATGTCGGTATTTTTCGGCATCCATCTGCTGTGGCGCATTCATTAAACCGTAGAGATAACCTTACATTAGAAGATGCCATTAATTTATGGAGTCACTACAATACTATTTTAATAGAGCTATGGAAAAAATCACCCTTTCCTCTCATTAACTTTGATGCCCCTACGATGATGCTACAAAAGACTATTAAAAAAGCGGCTACGACTCTTAATCTACCAAAGGCCAATGAAAATATTTATACTTTAGACCCCTCATTAAAGCATCACCACCACAGCGCAATTAGCAACAAAAAAGCCCAATCAATCTATGATTCGTTAATTGAAGCCTCAGCCTTTGATGTTTGAAAAAGCTTATTAGAGCCTGCTCCACAAGCGATGATGGTTCTAAAAGCATGATCAACATTAATATCGGGATACAACGTTACCTGCTCTTTAGGTAGATGATAAATAAATCCTGATGTTGGATTAGGGCTTGTTGGAACAAACACCGTAAAAGAACCATCTTCATGACGACTGGTGACTAATGCTGTTGTTGATGTTTCTACCGAGGGGCCAACAAAAAGCCGCACCTTAGCCACTGTCGCCCCGGCAAAAGGAGAGTCACTATTACCTAGTAGCTGATTAACTAGTTCACGTACTATTTTGTAGCCTGGTAACTTAACTAAATAACCATCAAAAAAACTCTGTAACCACTGCCCTACTTTTGTCATTACAATGGTGCCTGTAATTAAACAGACCAATGCAATAAGCAGAACCACTAAAAAATGCCCCACTACTTCTGGCATACCAAAAAACTGTAATAAAATACCGGTTAGTGGTGATAATAGATAACCAACCGTTGTAAAAACCCAATAGAAAAAACCTAAAACAATTGCTAAAGGCAAAAGAACCAACAAACCACCTACCATAGCCCGTTGTACTATTTTTTTTATTTTCATTCTTTCCCTTTTACAGCTGTGTTCTTATTACTATATTTTTCTAAGGTTAGTCGAAGCACTTCTAAATCAATCGGTTTCAATAGGTAATCATTCATACCACTATCAATACAACGTTGTAAGTATTCAGGCATCACATGGGCTGTTAACGCAATAATGGGAACTGCAGGATAACCTTTCTCCCTCTCCCAGTGTCTTATTTTTTCTGTTGCCTCATATCCATCTACCTCAGGCATTTCACAATCCATTAAAATAAGGTCAACTTTTGAGAGCGAGTGACCTGCATATTGATAGGCCATATAAGCTTCTACTACTAATGCTCCATTATCCACCACTGAAACCTGATGCCCTAGCTTGGTGAGTAAGCCTTTTATCACCGATTGATTCACCACGTTATCTTCGGCAATTAATATATTAAGTTTAATGCTAGATTGGGCTTTTGGTAGCGCTGTAACTGCATTCGCTTTTAGATGACAAGGCACCCCCATCTCTTGATAAATCGCACATAAACCATCGAGCAAAAGAGGCGAATAATCAAGAATATTAACATGCTCACTCCATCGTTGTTTTATCTCAGAATAGTCCCCCAACAGGGCATCAAACCAATAGATGACAGATGTTTTCTTATTGTCTTTTTCGATAATCGCATCTAGCTCTTTAATTTTATCATCACTAATAACACTACCATCAAACAAAAAAACATTACCTTTTAAATCGCTCTCCTTTAATAAAAGAATAACGTTATCTAGCGATAATATTTTTACTCTTCGATGACTTTCAATTAATAATTTTGATAAATTTGATAGGTACGTAGAACCCTCGACAATAATAAATGTTTTGTTTGGCTGAGGTAAATGATCTCGAATAATTTTCCCAGAGGCTAAAGACTCTTCAATTAAAGGTAAGATAACTTCAATGGTTGTCCCCTCATCTATAATGCTTGAGAGCTTAATTTCGCCACCCATCAACTCACATAACTCACTACAGATAACCAAACCTAATCCTGTACCTCCATAACGACGAGATGTTGAGATATCAGCCTGCTGAAAGTAATTAAACAGTAACTGTTGATCTTGTTTGCTTATGCCAATACCGGTATCTCTTACAAAGAAATGCAGTGTTTTATTATGTTTTTCTACCGATAATGTAATCTCTCCCGCCTCTGTAAACTTAAAGGCATTACCTGTTAAATTCACCAATACTTGGCGCAATCTTTCTTTATCGCCGCAAACCCATAAAGGGATATCAACATTACAATCAATAAAAAAGTTTATTTTTTTCTGTGATGCTTGGTACTGAAATAAAACCCCTATTTCGCGCAACAAATCTAACAGGTCATAAGGCTTATTATCTACAAGCATCTTACCTGCTTCTATTTTTGAATAATCCAGTATGTCATTAATAACTGAAAGTAATGCAGACGCTGAACGATGAATAGTTTCATTATAGGTTTTTTGCTGACGACTTAATCGAGTATCTTGCATTAAAACCGACATACCTAAAACTGCATTAAGTGGTGTACGAATTTCATGGCTCATTTTTGCTAAAAAGTCACTTTTTGCCTGATTAGATGCTTGGGCATTTCGTTCTTTTTCCCTAAAAAGATTTTCTCTATCTGCAAAGGCAACCGACAGCATGATAACGAGAAAGATAGATGCCCAGTGAAACTGAGACTCTATAGGACTACTAAAGTCAGAACCCAACACTCGAGTAATCACAACCCATAACAAAAAAAGAAGAAACGGTGTTAACGACAAGAAAAAAGAACGTGCTATTCGCTCACCATCGCTCCAAACATATAAACTTATTCCCCAAACAGAAATAAACAAACCAGCTAGGTAAATGAGAAAAATAACGGCTAACACCTCAAATAATGGGCTTGGAGGACTAAACCCTGCAAAAATAACCAAGAGAAAAACACTCATCGATGAATAAAATAACCCCTTATGCAAGCGTTTGTAATTATTTTTTAAACGCAAAAAGTCGCTGGAGAATTGAGCAAATGAAAAATACATCACTGCAAAAAAAGTCATCAATGTCCATCGCCGTAAATTAAAGGATCCGTCATCAAATGAGGTGGGTAAAATATAAGAAGACTGTATAGCGAAAAGACCGATCATAGAAAGCATCCAAAAGGCATAAAAAGCATAAGCTCTATCTTTAGCAATTACTGAAAACAATAAGTTGTAAGCAGCCATTGCTAATAATGCCCCATAAAAAGCCCATCGTAATCGGTTGGTTTTAGATAACGTAACCACTCGATCCTTCTTATTCCATAAAGACAAGCCTTCGGAAAATTTTTCGGTGCGACCATTAACAAAAAAAAGAACACTGGTGACTGAGTTGGCAGCCAGCTCTAAATTGACTGCGGGGTATTTTATTTGAATAAAGCCTTTATCCTCATTAAGGCCTTGTAGTAAAGGCGCTACTGATACTCTATTACCCTCAACTAACCATGCTTTTAATATAGGGTATTGGATATGCTCAATATCTAGCCATAAATCTATACTATGAGTCGGCGCAAAATCAATGCGAAACCAACGACCGTCTAACTCGGTTCTTGGTAATCTACCGACATTATCTAATGCTATCCAATCAGTATTTTTTAATATTTTCTGTATTTGTAACGGGGCAATTGGCTGATTAATATCTGTTGCTGAAGGGGTTTTGCGTATTGTCTGAATATAAGGCTTTATATCGTACTTGGTTTGCTTTTCTATAGTTTTATTTGCCCGAAAAACACTATCTTTAGCGCCACTTTGGGAAAAAACATTAGCGGCTGCCACCAGCATCACTATTGTAATCATAATCCTTATGATTATTATCCTTGCCACTTAAACCACTCCTCTCGATATGCCCGATACTATCAATCTAGCAAACGATAAAAAGAGCTCGCTCATCACAAGACGTGCAATTCTCACTATTTGGCTCCTAGCCACAGCCAAGAGCCAATAGTTGATTACATGAAAAAGTAATAGGCAATACCCGCAACAGCCACCAATGCAACCACAGCTCCAATAATGATGGGTGTGTTACTTGAAGATGAGTCTGATGAGGCCGAGGCTGTACTACTTACTGGTGCAGTAGCCTTCTCTTTATTTACCTTAGCTTTTTCTTGAGCTGCCTGTATGGCTTCTAAATCAATCGCAGGACGCATAACTGTCTTATTAATATCTTGCTCAGGGCCAACAACCTTAAACTTTAGTTTATC
>CBDUPS010000123.1:0-5550 GCA_965369155.1 uncultured Spongiibacteraceae bacterium | reverse complement strand
CCTTGGCCGTGTGCAGCTTTCTGAGAATTGGTTAGTCTCAGCAAAGGTTGATGTTGTTGACCTATATGAACGCAACCCAACTAGTGGCGATCGACAAGCAGATTTAGATAGCTTTATTCTTCGCTACGGCACACACCACACCAATGGCTTGCTACCTGAAAAAATAACCTACTACGGGCAAATTGGTAAGTTTGGTAAGTTTGAGCGTCAAGAAGACCGCCACTTAGAAAGCTATGGTTTAGTCTCCACCGCATTTAACCGCTTAGAAGATAGCGGCATAGAATTTGGCATTGATTTACCTTCAGGCTTTTATGCCAAACTCTCTTACACCACCGGAGCTCCGTTATTTTTTAGAGACCCTAATGCTATGGCTGGGGATAATGGTGTAGAGTTTTTTGATAATGGCAACACTGATCCTAAATATAACAGCGGCGTCCTAATTCTTTATGATGCCGAAGTTGAAGGTTTCGATTTAAGCGAAAACCCTGAAATTAGTGGTGGTCTTGGTTATCGTTGGGTAAGCGACAATGGTTATACGCGCTTAAATGTATTACTCCATTACAACAAACGAAATTTAGCTGACTCTATTGATTTATATGGTACAGGCTATGGTGGCGATTTAGATTTACTACAAATAAATCCTAATGAACTACCGCCAGGAACCATAGCAGCAACAGTAGGCTTACCCATTAACGGAAATGATAAAACCGAAGCTGGTGTTACCTTATGGCTTTACCACAATAACTTCTCACTTTTTGCTCAATATGTTGATCAAGAAATCGCTGACCTAGATCGAACCGGTTGGGAAGTTGAAATGAGTTATGCTCTACCTAGAATTGCTGACTTTGTTACGATTACCCCTGCTCTGCGTTACTCTAGACTAAATCCAGAGTTTTCTACTACACAGCCTTTTCCGGCTCAAAGTGTTTGGTGGGATTGGGAGAAAATAGACTACGGCGTTAACTTTGATTTTAACCAATATGTTCGCTTTACTGTAGAGCGCTCTAACAACACATTTGTAAGAGCCAATAGAGACGAGGGCAATAATGAAACCCTCGCCACTTTATTACTGCGGTATGATTTTTAATCATTAGCGTCATTAAGGTCTGATAGTAACTCACCAATCGTTTGATAACGATCTGCTTTATCTTTTTGTAATGCCCTGCTGATAATACGTTGTAAATCAGCAGGTGCATTATCTAAAAGACTATTTAATAGTGGTGGCTCCTCACTTATGTGCTGTACTGCTATTTCCTCTATAACCGCTGCATTAAACGGAGTTTTACCGGTTAATAAGGTAAACAAAATAACACCTACTGCATAAATATCGGTTCGTTGATCTAGCTCTCCACCGATAAACTGCTCAGGTGCCATATATTTTGGTGTCCCTGCTACCGTAGTATCTTGGGTAGATGCTTCGGTTATGCCAACTTTTGCTTTTTTATCTACCACCTGCATAGCCAAACCAAAATCCATTATTTTTAAAACCCCTTGGCGATTAACCATCATATTCTCAGGTTTTAAATCTCGGTGAATAATCCCCAACTCATGGGCTGCTGCTAATGCAGAGCAAATTTGCTTTAACATGATGATTGCAATATGAGATTTTTGTGGGCCTCTTTTATCAACTAGCTTACCTAAATCAAATCCTGAGACATGCTCCATAGTAATGTAGTAAGAGTCATCATCTTTACCAAAATCGAAGGTACGTAAAATATTTCGGTGTGTGATCTTACGTGCCAAACGTATTTCTTCTTTAAACAAGGTAGCAAAGTCACTGGTAACATATTCAGCGTATAAAATTTTAATAGCAATTTGCTCGTTAAGCTCCGTATCAAGCGCTAAATACACTTCACCTGTTGTACCACTACCTAGCAGTTTTTGTAATTTATAACGGTTAGCAATAATTTCTTTTTTAGGTTTTTGTGTATCGTAAACAGGAAAGTTTTGGCTTTTATCTACGGCGTTATTGATAATAGTTCGGTCAACAAGAGCCCCCTCTTCTATCGCCACACTCTGCTGCCCTAACACATCAGCATCACTAACAACTGCTCTGTTTTCATCATCAGTAGCTACAACATCCATATCCTTTAATTCATCAGCAATATCTTCGGCCATATTAGCGAGGTAACTTTCTAACTCGTTTTTATCTTTTATGCCTTTCCCCATTCTTAATAAAGCTCGATGCAGCACGCCAATCTCATCATTACGCAAAACTTTTGTATCTTCAGGATACTTACCTTTCTCAATATCATTGGTAATTGCCGCTAAACTAATAATAGGCTTAGAAAGCCGTTGCGCAATAAATAATGCCAGTAATAAAACAATTCCCAAACAAATAATACCAATAATTAAAACGGTTTTTTGTATCTCTCTAAAGGGTTTTAATAACTCGGTCTCTGATCGGTAAGCCAAAATAAAACCTAAGTTATCCCCTTGTTTTTTAGCAATAGGCCTTACAACTGTTCTAAACTTGTCGCCATTTAATATAAAAAAGCCATCGCTTTCTGTTTTATCTAATGTAAGATATTTTTGCCAATGACTCTGATCAGAAAAATACTCATCAAACTGCTGTGTAAGTTTAGGATTGGTAGAGTACGTATTAATAACACCCTGTGCCTTTCTATCCTCATCATAAGAAAAAATATAAAAATTAATATTACTCGCGGTTAATATATTAATATCTTTAGCAAGGTCTGAAGACAGTTCATACGATAGTGCTATCGTACCCCTAACCACATCCTTTGCTACATTATCAAAAATAGGTGCCGTTACTATTTGGTGAATACTACCTTGAGACTGAATAAAACCACTGGCCACTCGACCTTGTAATGGCTCATCAAACAAATAGCTTCGCCCAGCCATTGAGTGCCCAATTGCCTCAGGTCTATCTGAGCGCGCTAAGATAACGCCCTCATTATTAGTAATAAACATACTCTTAAAATTTAACGCTCTCTCAAACTCTAAGGAAAGATCTTGTAGTGTCGTTGAATCCTGATCAAAAACTAAAGGCAAAATACGTCCATCACGACTCAAACCAATAACGGTTTCTTTTATTCCATCAAAACGACTTTTAATTTTCTCCTCTAGAACCACCTCCGATTGAGCAATAGAGTCTTTAGCTGCAGTTAACGCTATTCTTTCAGATTGAGCCCCTATCTGCCAAAGAATCACAGCGACAATAGCGCTAATGGTAATAAGCACCAGTAAAAAAACTTTTTGTTTTATGCCAAAGTTTAAAAAACTAAATGAGCTTTTCATTAATAAAATTCATCCTTAAAGATAGGGGGTGTTTTTTTATAAGGCTCACCAAATTTATTTAAATGAGGCTTAGGTTTATACGATGCAATATTTATTGTTATATCTTGGGTTTTATTTTTATTCTCTTCGATGACAATTTCTTCGCTCCATGTACCACGCAAGTGCCATACACTAAGCAAATAGCGCCCTGGCTTTATATTAGAAAACTTATAAGCGCCTGTCCCATCAGTAACAACCGAAAGGTTATTATCAGTAACCGAAACAAATAACGCCATTTCAGGGTGGATATTACAATATACTTTTACAATGCCTTCATGGTTAAACTTCTGTAGCTCTGCCTTATTGTAACCGTATGTTCCAAGATCAAAGGTATTCTCCCCTGAAGAAGAAAAAACATTATGCTTAATACTATCGAGATTTTTAAACAGTAACTGATCACCTGTTTTTATTGTTAAATATGCTGGGCTATATGCCTTACCCTTCATATCTACTTCGTAGGTTTTAGTTTCGGCATTAACACTTTTATAATCAATATCTTTTAAACTAATAATCGCGCCAAGCACTGATGTTTTTTCGCTATCACCAGAAAAACTAACCAAACCATTTAATGTGGTTGTTTTAAACTTTGGATAATTAATAGATGCTGGTTCTGATTTTTTCTCTACTTGTGTTGAGACAATCTGCTTACTATTTTTATTACTTACTAATACTTTATCATCATCGACAACTTTCTTAACACGCTCTGCCTCATTGGTTTTTTTGGCATTCACTACTGGATTATTAATTATTTTTTTGCTGGTTTTCTTCTCTTTACTCTCGGCATTTATTATTTTTTCTGGCGATGATTCCTCTTTACTATTAACCGTTGCCACTGAAGATTGTTGCTCACTCTTCTTATCTTCAACAGGGCTAACATCTGTATCAATGATATTTTCTTTACTATGGGTAACAGGTTTAGCCTCTAGGCTACTAATACCTTCTGCTCTTTCACTCTCAATCTCAACCTCACTTTCAACGCTAGAAACCGACTCAGTTTCCACACTATTAAAAGGGTTATATTTGGCTATATTGCTTTGATACCAACTACAACCTGTAGCCATACTTAACAACATAACAAGTAATACTTTATTTTTCATTTAAGAGCCTTTTTATTTATTATCACCGTAGCATAGCATACTAAACCTATCAGAATCATAAGGATGACTCTCTCATCATAACCGTGACATACTTAGCCTTTAATCTAAAGAAAACCGACCTATGCTAAAAAAAATACGACAACGATTGGTAAAAGCGCCCTTTACTGAGCAACAAAATATCACAGGCAAACACTTTATTGTTACCGGTTGTGCCGAAGGCTCTTTAGGTTTTGCTACTGCTAAAATTTTACTTGAATGGGGCGGAACAGTAACCGTTACCAAACGCAGTAATAGCCGTAGTATTATCACCGCATTAAAAGAACAGTTACCTCTTAATACACATAGCTCAATTTACAGCCATGATTTGGATATCTCCAATAGCCAATCTATTCAACAATTTGTTGCTTGGTATAAAACCGAGGTAAAAACCCTTGATGTGCTGATTAATAATGCCGGCATTCACCTTGATTTATTATCAAAATGGAAAGAGCCCAAACTGTCTGATGACGGCGTAGAAATTCAGTGGCGTACAAATTATTTAGGCACTACCGAACTTACCCATCAACTTTTACCATTACTACAACAGCAAGCAAAAGACGTTGGCGATGCACGGGTGGTTAATGTGGTGTCGATGCTGCACGATAAAGGCAGTAACAGTGAGTTTTTTACCCCCAGCAAACCCTATAACTCCTGGGAGGCTTACGGGCTATCTAAATTAGGTTTAGTGCACTTTACCAAAGAAATAGAACGGCGCTTTGGTAACACTGGCTTACACGCTTACTGCCTACACCCGGGCTCAGTTTATACCAATGTGGCAGGTAAAGGATTAGCCGGCAACCCTGTCATTGAAACCCTACGCAACCTTATGGCACCCATTGAACGCTTCTCTTTAAAAACCCCAGAAGAAGGTGCACAAACACAGGTGATGTGTGCCACCGCTCCAGAACTTAAAGGTGGTGAGTATTACCGTAATTGCCGCACTGCCCCCTCATCAGATGACAGCCATGATGAAGATATAGCCAAACAATTATGGGACGCACATATAAAGCGAATGGAAGGTTTGGTTGTTCATAACTAAGGCCAAAGAAATAAAAAACCTAAATACATTTTTTATTCGATAGAGTTAAAATCATAAACTCCAGAAAAGCTCGGC
>CBDUPS010000122.1:0-5563 GCA_965369155.1 uncultured Spongiibacteraceae bacterium | reverse complement strand
TGGTGTACCTGATGTGACCCAAATGGCGATTGAGCCAGGTGACAGCTATACCTATCGCTTTATTGCCGATAAACCGGGCACATTATGGTATCACTGCCATGTGAACGTAGCTGAGCATATTGGTTTAAGAGGTATGTGGGGTCCGTTAATTGTTGAGCCTAAAAAGAAAACTACCCTTGAGAAAAAAGTGACTAAAGATGCCATTTTAATGTTCTCTGGTTGGAATTCTGAAGTGGCGGATACTTATGGTAAGGGTGGGCACCCAGGAGAGATATTAAATTACTTCTCTATTAACGGTAAATCATTCCCTACAACTCAGCCTATTCGTGTGACCAAGGGGGATTATTTGCGCATACGTTTAATCGGTGCGGCGATTCCAACAGCATTTCACCTTCATGGGCATGATGCTGTAGTAACCCATAAAGATGGTACACCTCTTGAAACTCCGTACCCAGTTGATGTGATGGCGGTACAACCCGGTGAGCGTTATGACATGATCGTTAAGATGGATAACCCAGGTATTTGGATGACCCATGATCATATTGAACATCACACCACCAATAACGGTAAAGATATGGGGGGCTCTATGTTGGTAGTAGAGTATGAGGAGATTGAAAAACCTGACTTTTATGTTTGGAAAGATAAAGAGTATGAGCCTGACTTTTACATGAGCGAGTCGTTGAAGAAACCTTACGGCATGCACGATATAGAAGCTTTTAAAGGGATTCCTTTAGAACGCGAAGGTCGCCGTCGCCGTTAATAGCAGGCGCAACAGTTACTTCCTTTAGCCACTCATTGAGTGGCTTTTTTTATTTAGCCCGTTGTAGTCTAATTTTGCTGGTACTTTGGTGTACAATATCAACCTATTTTTTGTCTACCATTATCTTATTTAGGAGTTTGATATGACTGTTATTCGTCAGGAAGATTTAATTGAAAGTGTTGCCGATGCCCTGCAGTATATTTCTTACTATCATCCGGTTGATTTTATTCAAGCAGTTAACGAAGCCTACGAAAAAGAACAGTCTCCAGCGGCTAAAGATGCCATAGCACAAATTTTAATTAACTCCAGAATGTGTGCGGAAGGCCATCGGCCTATTTGCCAAGATACCGGTATTGTGACGGTATTTTTAAAGGTTGGTATGGGCGTGCAGTGGCAAGGCGATATGGGCGTTACCGATATGGTGAATGAAGGTATTCGCCGTGCTTATAATAACCCTGATAATAAACTCCGTGCTTCTATTTTGGCAGATCCAGACGGTGCCCGTAAAAACACTGGGGATAATACCCCAGGGGTTGTGCATTACGAGTTAGTGCCGGGCAATACGGTTGAGGTGCATGTGGCGGCTAAAGGCGGCGGCTCTGAGGCCAAATCTAAGTTTGCTATGTTAAATCCATCCGATGATGTGGTGGAATGGGTATTGAGCATGGTGCCGCTAATGGGTGCGGGTTGGTGTCCGCCGGGTATGTTGGGTATTGGTATTGGAGGCACAGCCGAAAAAGCCATGTTGTTAGCCAAAGAAGCCTTACTTGATCCAATAGATATTCATGATCTAGAAAAAAGAGGCGCCAGTAATAGAGCTGAAGAAATACGCCTAGAGCTTTACGACAAAGTAAATAAACTCGGTATTGGTGCTCAGGGTTTAGGTGGGCTAACCACTGTTTTAGATGTGAAAGTTAAAGACTTCCCAAGCCATGCAGCAAATAAAGCTGTGGCGATTATTCCAAACTGTGCGGCAACACGTCATACCCATTTTATTTTAGATGGCAGTGGTGTGGCAGAGCTTACGCCGCCTAAATTAGAAGATTGGCCAGAGATTACATGGGAGGTTGGCGCCAATGTTAAGCGAGTTAATTTAAATACGGTAACACCAGAGGAAGCTCAAACATGGAAGCCTGGGGATACCTTATTACTCTCAGGAAAAATGCTTACCGGCCGTGATGCAGCCCATAAAAAAATGGTGGATTTAATTGAGCAAGGTAAAGAACTGCCGGTTGATTTGCGAGGACGTTTTATTTATTACGTAGGCCCGGTTGATCCTGTACGTGACGAAGTGGTAGGGCCTGCAGGACCTACAACCGCCACTCGTATGGATAAGTTTACTCGTACTATGTTAGAGAAAACCGGTTTACTCGGCATGGTAGGTAAAGCCGAAAGAGGAGCTGCAGGCATTGATGCCATTAAAGAATTTAAAGCAGTTTATTTAATGGCAGTAGGAGGGGCGGCATATTTAGTTTCTAAGGCAATTAAAAAATCTGAAGTAGTGGCTTTTCCTGAATTAGCTATTTATGAGTTTGATGTAGAAGACATGCCGGTTACGGTTGCCGTAGACGCCGAAGGCTCCTCCGTACATAAAACAGGCCCAGCTTATTGGAAGCAAGTGATTGCAGAGCAAGTAGTAGAAGTTGTTTAACTGCTTATATCATTCGGTTAAATTGCCGTAATGGATATACAAATACAGCAACTCAACCATCATTATTCGGGGGCGCAGTCTGCCTCCCTTGATGGTATTAATTTATCGATAAACTCCCAGCAAGTGTTTGGCCTACTTGGGCCTAATGGTGCAGGTAAAACCACATTAATTTCTATTATTAGTGGCTTAATAAAACAAACTTCTGGGAATTTATTAATTGATGGTCTTGAGATGAAGCAAGACCGAAAAACATTATTAAATCGTATGGCATTAGTGCCACAAGAATATGCGTTTTATCCACAACTTACGGTGCAAGAAAATTTACATTTTTTTTCTGGGGTACAACGAATTGATAAAAAAATGTTATCTAGTCGAATTAATGACGTCTCAGCGATTACTGATTTAACGTCATTTTATGCTAAAAAAGCAGGGCAATTATCCGGTGGCTTAAAGCGCCGGCTTAATATCGCTATCGGCCTACTTAATAATCCTGAACTTTTAATATTAGATGAACCAACGGTAGGGATTGATCCCCAGTCACGGCGTTTTATTCTTGATTCAGTGAAACGTATTAGTCAGCAAGGCACCACTATTATTTACACATCACATTACATGGATGAGGTGGAGTATCTCTGCGATAGCGTCGCGATTATTGATAAAGGCAACGTATTAATGCAAGGCACATTAGAGACTTTGCTCCGTGGTCATCAAATGATTATTGATTTTACTCATGAGAATATACAAAACAACGTGACGATCTCTTTAGCGCACTCTTGGGAGAATAATGGACGCCGTTTAATGCTGCACGAATTACCCGCAGAAAAGCTATCTATTGTTTTATCACAGTTAGGTAGTTATCAGTCAGACATTCAAAATGTACATTATGGGAAGGGTAGCTTAGAGCAGGTTTTTCTTGAGGCCACCGGTAGTGGGTTAAGGGATTAATATGACGCGACTTTTATTTTTTTTGCATAAAGAATGGATTTTATTACGGCGGGACTTACACGCATTACTCCTATTGTTTTTAATGCCAACGGCATTTATTTTAATTATGTCGTTAGCCATGCAAGACACTTTTAGTGTGCATAGTAATGTACAAATAAATTATTTTTTAATTGATGCAGACCAGTCACCGGTATCTGAAGCATTAATTCGTAATTTACAAAAACAAAAAAACTTTTCAGCAATTATAAAAACTAAAGATAAAGTAGCCGAGTTACAAAATAAATTACAAAATGATGATGTTCATTTTTTATTAATCATCCCTAAGGGTTTTGGTAGTGGGTTAGAGGCCGGCTCACCATTATTGTTGCAGTTAACGGTGGCTCCTTCTACCCAACGGCCTGTGTCATTATTATTTGAATCATTACTCGCAGAGCAGTCGGCTCAACTTTGGTTGCAAGCACGACAATTTGATATGCAAGAGAATGCTATTAGTGTTGGCTTTGCACCTTCGATAACTATGCCAGAAAAATGGTTGATGGTTAGTTCTGCAGCAGAAGGTGGTAAGCAAGTGATTCCCTCATCAGTACAGCAAAGTGTTCCCGCATGGATGGTGTTTGCTATGTTTTTTATTGCTATTCCATTATCCAATACATTAATCGTAGAGCGTCAGCAAAGAACCTTATCCCGATTACTTACCATGAATGCATCGCCTTTTTTATTATTAGCCGGAAAGTTTATTCCGTTCTTTTTCGTTAATCTTATTCAAGTTGTTTTAATGATTTTAGTGGGTTATTTTTTAGTGCCACTTTTTGGTGGCGATCAACTAACCTTAGGTAATTCTCCTGCGGCATTATTTTTAATGGCCTGTGCGGTGAGTTTTGCCGCAGTAGGCTTTGCTTTGTTTATTGCTAATTTAGCCCGTACAACAGAGCAGGCCACCATTTTTGCTGCAGTGAGTAATATTATTTTGGCGGCAATTGGTGGGGTAATGGTGCCGCGTTTTATTATGCCCCCAGCTATGCAAGAATTAAGTTTAATTTCTCCTTTAGCATGGGGTCTTGAGGGGTTTTTAGATGTATTTCTCCGGCAAGGAGGAGTTGCTGATATACTTCCCGAGATGCTGGCATTATGTGTCTTTGGTTTAATAATGACGGTGTTATCAATGGGTTTGGTTCGCCATCATTCCGGTTCTATTTAACATTAAGGGTAGTTTTTTAAACTATGGAAAGAGACGTATTAATTGAACAATTAAAAAGGCTTATTGTTGATGAATGTGATACTGATTACAGTGTTGACGAGATAGAAAATGATGAGCTATTAATGGGAGCTGAATCTCGTTTAGGTTTAGACTCACTTGATGCGTTACAAATTTCTTTAGCAGTTAAATCAGCGTACGATAAGCGTATTGAAGGGGGCAATGAAACCCGTTCTGCTTTAACATCGATTAACACCCTTGCTGATTTTATTTTGTCGTAATATGTCTTATATTCGTATTCAAGGTTCAAGTTTAGTTTCTACATTAGGTGATAGTGTGAGTGCCTGTGCCAACACAGTATTGCAAGGTGGTAGTACGCTAGTTAATGTTCCATTGGAATCCTTTGCAGAACCATGGCAGGTTCCTTATTTTGCTATTCGTAAAACTACTGATCATAGTGCGGAACGTTTTTATTCTTTATTTGATAAAGTAGTAGAAGATGCTTTTATTGAGGCGAGGTTAACGCCGGAGCAACGGCAAAAAACCGCATTGTTTCTTGGCTCCTCTTCTTTTGATGTTTTTATTAGTGAAACACAATACACCGAGCAATTGGCTAATGAGCAAAAAGCGTTGCCGTTACCGATAACCTGCTTTGCTCACTTACTCTGTCGCTTACGCCAAAAATTTGGTTTACAGGGAGATGACTACACATTTAGTACCGCCTGTAGTGCGAGTGCTAATGCGATGATGTCTGCGGCAACGATGCTAAAGCAAGGTTGGTATGATCATGCGTTAGTGATTGGTGTTGAATTATTTAACACGACAACCGTATCAGGCTTTTCAGGCTTACAATTATTGAGTACTAAAAAAGCAATGAAACCCTTTGATGAAAATAGAGATGGCTTGCTTTTGGGGGAGGGTTGTTCAGCGGTTGTATTAAGTGCTTGTGATAATATTGAACAACC
Source organism: uncultured Spongiibacteraceae bacterium (assembly GCA_965369155.1). GTDB lineage: Bacteria > Pseudomonadota > Gammaproteobacteria > Pseudomonadales > CBDUPS01 > CBDUPS01. Next base: position 47 of record CBDUPS010000122.1, on the reverse strand, counting down.
TGGATTTTATTTTGTAGGAGGGGCAAGCAATTGCGATACGCATAGTG
>CBDUPS010000121.1:0-5571 GCA_965369155.1 uncultured Spongiibacteraceae bacterium | reverse complement strand
AACATAATTACTGGCAAGCGGCTTCAAGAGTTTTAAAGCGTTTCTCAATATCACCTTTATCATCATCAGTTACGAGTGACACGAGAGCTTCATTTTTAATCATAACCCCCTGCGCTAAAATAGCCTGCAAATAAAACTTATTATGTGTTTGTTTGGCCAAGGCGTTAAGCGACTCAAGCAAGCAAAGCACCACCGCCACATTATTTTGACTACACTGCCTAATTTGATCAAATGCCGCACGTAACATCCCAACAAAATCTAAAGAACAGGTAACTACACGCAACGTATTTTCATCATCTAACAGTTCAGAGTTTGGAAATTTTCTTTTTGATATAAAACTCAGTGCAGCACTTAATCTGTCAATACAAGCCATGGCAGTAAATGGATCGTTGATCCCTGGAGACAGCGCTCGTAATGCCACCTCCACTAATTGTCTTATCGCAAATTCTGGGTCTTGCTCTGCACTACGTTGTAAACCAAAGATAAAGGCCTTTTTTTGAATCTCTCCCATTAACGCGTTTTCTATTTCTTCATTACTTTCTATTGTGGCTAATACCGCATCAGATAAAACAAACTGCCCTGCCTTATAATCTATGGTAATTAAAAAATCATACTGCTTTGCTATTTTAATTAAAAAATTATGATCAACCACCTGAAGATAACCGGAGTGTTTATTAATTAACGATTTTTGTATGGCATATTCTTTTGTAATGATTTTATTATCCGGCTCATCGTCTCCATAAGGATCAGGGAATAATTTCTCTACCCGACGCTCTAATTCTTCAGCTACCTCATTAATAACATATTCTGCTTGAATAGAACTTGATACATGGTGAATAAAATAAATTAATACCGCAACATCTACTAATGAAACAAGTAATGCAAAATTAACCGACATACTTGGAACAAAATAAATATCCCCATACGACTCCACTGAGCGCAATACAATTAAGCAATAAATAAAAGATGATATAAAACAGCCTAAAACAAATTGATTACTTCGACTACGCATAAAGTAACGTAACAATCGGGGGCCAAACTGAGAGGAGGCTAACGTTAGTGCCACAATGGTAATAGAGAACACAACACCGGCGACTGTAATCATAGAGCCAGCAATCGTTGATAAAACTGACCGTGCCCCTTCAGGCCCCACATAATATAAAAAACCTAAAAACTTTTGATAGGGGCCAAACTCTAATGCTCTATCAATTTCCACCAAACCAATAGCAAAAATAATAGTGCCCGATAACATAACCCCAGGCACAAACCAGAAGCTACTTTGCATCAGCTCCCACCAATTTAAAATTTTTGCTTTAGTGATCATTACTTTCATTTTTTATTCTTAATTAAATGGGCGGGATCTAACAACACCTCTAGCTCGGCTCTAGGTATGTCTGTCATTTTTTCAGCAACATCAATAATGTTTTCGTTATCTTGATAAGCCTTTTTAGCAATGGCTGCCGCTTGGCTGTACCCAATACGGCTATTTAGCGCCGTTACTAAAATAGGGTTTTTATTTAATACACTATTCAAAGTTTGATTATTTATGGTAAATAAAGGCATGACTTTATTACTTAACGAATCACAGCTATTAGCCAATAGGTAGATATTTTTTATTAAATTACTCGCAATCAAAGGTAACATCACATTAAGTTGAAAGTTACCTGACTGCCCTGCCATGCTAACCGTTAAATCATTACCAATAACTTGTGTCGCCGCCATTAAAACCGCCTCTGGAATCACAGGATTTACTTTACCCGGCATAATACTACTTCCAGGCTGTAGGGCCTTTAATGTAATTTCATTTAACCCCGCTAATGGGCCACTCGACATCCAACGAATATCATTACTTATTTTTATAATACTTGTTGCCAACACTTTTAACTGAGCTGATAACTCAACCGCCGTATCTTGTGCACCTATTGCAGAGAAAAAATTATCCGCCGGAGAAAAATCAATTTGAGTTAAACTTGTTAATTCACAAGCAAAGCTCTCTGCAAATTGTGGGTGTGTATTAACACCGGTTCCAATGGCTGTACCACCTTGTGCAATTTTTTTTAATCGCTGTTGGCAAGATATTATTCGATCAACATTATCAAGCAACTGCTGCCGCCAACCGGATAACTCTTGAGCTAACGATAATGGCATAGCATCCATTAAATGCGTGCGGCCGGTTTTTATCACGCCGGCAAGTTCTACCTCTCTTATTGATATTTCGTTTATTAATTTATTAACTGCAGGCAGTAATTTATTATCTAACAATAAATAACAACTAATATGAATTGCTGTAGGAATAACATCATTACTACTCTGACCATAATTAACATGATCATTAGGATGTATTTTTAAATGCGTTTTTTTATTGGCTAATGCTGCAATCACCTCATTAGCATTCATATTACTGCTGGTGCCAGAACCGGTTTGAAAAATATCGATAGGAAAGTGTTGTAAATAGTCACCATCAACAATTACCGATGCTGCATCCACAATAGCATCAGCAACATCGTCATCAATTTGATTTAATTTTTTATTGGCTTTAGCCGCACACACTTTTATAAGAGCTAATGCCTTTATAAAATCTGGCGACAACGATTCCCCACCAATATAAAAATTATCAACGGCTCTTTGGGTTTGTGCACCATAAAGCGCATCAATTGGCACATTAACATCCCCTAAAGAATCTTTTTCTATGCGATATTTTTCATCCATTTTTTATTTACTTTCTTTTTCAATTTTTTGTAGCACATAATGCAGCACACCACCGGCTTTAAAGTATGCCAACTCCATTTCTGTATCAATACGACATAACAATGACGTATTTTTTACCGCGCCATCAGCGTAATGAATAGTTACCGGCAGGTGAGCATGGGCTTTTTCTAATGATTCAATGCCGCTGATATCTATTAGTTCATCACCGGTTAAATTTAAGGTTTTTCGAGTTTGACCTTCTAAAAACTGTAGCGGTAATACACCCATACCAATTAAATTAGACCGATGAATCCGTTCATAACTTTCAGCAATAACTGCTTTTGCTCCAAGTAATAACGTGCCTTTTGCTGCCCAATCTCGGCTTGAGCCGGTACCGTATTCTTTACCGGCAATAATCACGGTGTCTTGTTTCTTTTGTAGGTAAAGCATCGCTGCATCAAAGATAAAGCGCGGCTCACTCTCACCCACTAAACGGGTGTAGCCCCCCTCAACACCGGGGGTCATTTCATTGCGAATACGAATGTTGCCAAAGGTACCTCGCATCATCACCTCATGGTTTCCACGGCGAGAACCATAAGAGTTAAAGTCGGCATCCTTAACCCCATTGCTGCGTAAATATTGTGCCGCAGGGCTATCCAGTGGAATCGCACCGGCAGGCGAAATGTGGTCCGTTGTAACCGAATCACCTAACAGCGCCAAAATCGCCGCCCCTTTAATATCATTAACCGATGTATCCCCTTCAAAAAATGGTGGCCTTTGAATATAAGTCGAATCCGCCGAAAAGGCATAAGTACTACTTTGTGAGCTTTGTATTTGCCGCCACGAGTCATTACCGTCAAAAATAGCACCATATTCTTTAGTGAACATTTGCTTCGTCACTTTTTGCATCAGCTCAGCTATTTCGCTATTACTTGGCCAAATATCCTTCAAGAAAACAGCCTCACCCTGAGCGTTATGACCAATAGGGTCTTTGTGTAGATTAATGCGAGTGGTTCCCGCTAAGGCATAGGCCACCACTAAAGGAGGAGAACCCAACCAGTTGCCTTGAGTTAGGGGGTGAATACGACCTTCATAATTTCGGTTGCCAGAGAGAACAGCGCTAACAATAAGATCCTCATCCTTTACTAGCTTGGTTACTGCATCGGGTAATGGCCCTGAGTTACCAATACACGTGGTACAGCCATAACCGACCAAATTAAACCCTAGTTGATCTAAATAGGTTTGTAATCCTGCGGCAGCTAAATAGTCGGTAACAACCTTTGAGCCCGGAGCTAACGAGGTTTTTACCCATTTATTGCGAACAAGGCCCTTTTCAATCGCTTTTTTAGCTACAAGGCCGGCTCCCAACATAACCGCTGGGTTTGAGGTATTGGTACAAGAGGTAATGGCGGCGATAACCACATCGCCATGAGATAAGGTAAGGCCATCTTCCCCTGTAAAGACTGTCTCTAATTGTGCCCCTTTACCACTTAGCTCAATCAGTCCTTCAGAGGCTTGCTTTAAGTTGGGTAGCGTCACCCGATCTTGTGGTCGTTTAGGACCGGCCACACAGGCTTCAACGGTTGATAAGTCTAAGGATAACTGTGTAGCAAAGTAAGGAGAGGGCTGACCACTTTCACGCCATAACCCCTGCGCTTTGCAGTATGCTTCAACAATTTCAATCTGATCTTTAGAGCGGCCGGTAAGCTCAAGGTAAGTAAGTGTTTGCTTATCTACTGGAAAATAGCCACAAGTAGAGCCATTCTCAGGCGACATATTGGCAATAGTCGCTCTATCCGATACTGATAAATCATCTAAACCATCACCAAAAAACTCAACAAATTTACCCACCACACCAAAATTACGTAATTGCTCCACCACCACTAGCACTAAGTCGGTTGCGGTAATGCCCTCTTTAAGTTTGCCTTTTAACTCAAAACCAATCACCTCGGGGATCAGCATCGATACAGGCTGCCCAAGCATGGCTGCCTCCGCCTCAATGCCCCCAACACCCCAACCTAAGATACCTAAACTGTTAATCATGGGTGTATGACTGTCGGTGCCTACTAAGGTATCCGGGTAAAGCGTACTTTGCTCCCCTTCTTGTTTATGCCATACCACCTGGCCTAAATACTCTAAGTTCACCTGATGACAAATACCCATACCAGGGGGCACTACCCTAAATTGGTTAAAAGAACGCTGACCCCACTTTAAAAACTCATAACGCTCTTTATTTCGCTGAATTTCCATCACCATGTTGTCTTCATAGGCACTTTCGCTGGCAAAATGATCAATAGAAACCGAGTGGTCAATAACCAAATCAACCGGTGTCAGAGGATTTATTTTGTCTGGATTAATACCTTTAGCTGTTAAGGCATCACGCATGGCAGCTAAGTCCACCACCCCGGGGACGCCGGTAAAATCTTGCATCAACACTCTAGCGGGATAATAGGTGATCTCTTGCTCTTTACCTTTACCGGCACTCTCAACTAATGCGGCGATATCATTTGCAGTACAGGTTGTGTCATTTTCATGGCGCAATAAATTCTCTAACAGTACCTTAATGCTATAAGGCAGACGGGCAATATCGCCTAATGACTGTAATTTATCCGCAGCAAGGGAAAAGTAGCGATACTCTTTATTATTAATCAGCATACTTGTTTTGCTACTAAAACTATTTTTAGACGTACTCATAGCGATCCTCTCTGTTTTTATAAAAAATATTCCGTAACCCTAGTAAAAAACCTATCTAGGCCTTAACTCACCTATATCATAAAACTCTCAAGCAACAACCCCAGTAAACATAGCGTGACATCAAGCGATAAGGTATCCTAACACCTTTTGCTGTAACTATTTTTACTCGATAATCCTCTCATCAATGTT
>CBDUPS010000120.1:0-5579 GCA_965369155.1 uncultured Spongiibacteraceae bacterium | reverse complement strand
ATCGTTTACCGATAGGCTAATGGCTTGTTCCGAGCTTTTTACATCAAGCCCGGTAACAATAAAGGTATTAACACCGTGGGCTTGGCTACGCTGAATCACCTCATCAAGATAATTTGTAAAAGAGGCGTGAGTAAAATTAACCCCAATATCAACAAATTCCAAAACATTCCCCTTAAAAAAGTAACACTATTATTTTCGACTAACACGAACAGCCAGTACATCGACTTTACTACCATGCAATACCGCATTCGCAGTTGAGCCTAACAAAAGCTGTAAGCCGTGACGGCCATGACTGCCGATAACCACTAAATCAATACTCTCTTCATCAACAACCCGGTGTATTTCGCGATCAGGACGTCCTGTACAGACAAAACAGTTGGCCGTATCTGAATAAGAGCTCACACATTTTTTAAGGCGTAACTGGGCCTGCTCGGTAATCTCCGATTGGATACCAGAAAGATCTAGTGGTAAATCGCCACCATAAGCAAAGCTTAATGGTTCCACCACCGTAATAACGGTTAGCGTTGCTTGGTTGGCTTTGGCCATTGCCACCGCTTTTTGTAAAACATCGGCACTTTCGCCACTTAAATCAACTGCGGCTAATATATGTTGGTAATCAGACATTTTTGTCTCCTTGATTAAAGGGTTACAGGTAGATAAGCCTACTCGTTTTTACACTTTTATGGTGCAATATTTTTTTGTTTATAGCAGAAAAGATAGAATTTCCCTTGACCAACCCCTAGGCTGTTCTTGTATATTCGCCAACGAAATTGTTATTGATTGTTAATTAATACACATTTTCATTTGCCATTCATGCTGTAAAGCAGCCTGTTAATACTTTTAAAGAGAATAGATTTCACTATGGGAAAGTCATTAGTTATTGTCGAATCACCCGCTAAAGCAAAAACGATTAACCGATATTTAGGTAGCGATTTTATCGTTAAATCCAGTATTGGCCATATTCGTGACTTGCCTACCTCAGGTGGTGCAACAAAATCTGATCCAAAAGAAAGAGCTAAGCAAGCGGCTAAAACTCGGAAAATGTCTCCCGATGAAAAAGCGATTTATAAAAAGAAAAAATCAAAGCAACAACTAGTAAACCGAATGGGGATTGACCCAGAAGGGGGTTGGCAAGCGCACTATGAGGTGTTGCCGGGCAAAGAGAAAGTCGTCAATGAGTTAAAAAAACTGGCAGCAAAAGCTGATTTTGTGTATCTAGCAACGGATTTGGATAGAGAAGGAGAGGCCATTGCTTGGCATTTACGCGAAGCAATTGGCGGAGACGAAAGCCGTTACAAACGGGTTGTGTTTAATGAAATTACTAAAAAGGCCATTTCTGCGGCTTTTGAGACTCCCGGTGAACTAGATATTGATCGGGTCAATGCTCAGCAAGCTCGACGCTTTTTAGATCGGGTGGTGGGCTTTATGTTGTCACCTTTATTATGGAGCAAAGTCGCCCGCGGGCTTTCTGCCGGTCGTGTGCAATCGGTTGCTGTGCGTTTAGTGGTTGAAAAAGAAAAACTCATTAGAGCTTTTATCCCAGAGGAATACTGGACAATAAATGTCGACTTAACCCTACCTAAAGGGGAGTCGGTAGTATTTGACGTTAAAAAATATCAAGGGGCTGCTTTTAAACCGGTTAGCAAAAGTGAGGCTGACCAAGCCTTGGCTCTATTACAAAAAGCCGATTATAAAATATCCAGTAGAGAAGATCGTCCTACCAGCACCAAGCCTCCCACGCCCTTTATTACCTCTACCTTGCAACAGGCAGCGAGCACTCGTTTAGGTTTTGGCGTTAAAAAGACCATGATGATGGCACAACGGCTTTATGAGGGCGGTTATATCACTTATATGCGAACCGACTCCACACACTTAAGCCCAGATGCCGTTAATAGCTGCAGGGAGTTCATTAGCGAGCGTTACGGGGATAAGTACATTCCAAGTACGCCTAATCAGTATAGTAGCAAGGCAGGGGCTCAGGAGGCGCACGAGGCTATCCGTCCTTCTAGCGTTGCGGTAAAAGCCGATAGCGTCAGTGGTGTTGATGCTGATGCGGTACGTCTTTATGAATTAATTTGGCGGCAGTTTGTTGCCTGCCAAATGGTGCCGGCTGAATATACCAGCACTTCAGTAACCGTTGCCGCTGATGATTACGAGCTTCGTGCCCGTGGTCGAGTGATTCGTTTTGATGGTTTTACCCGAGTATTACCGCCTATTGGTAAAAAAGAAGAAGATCAAATTCTTCCCGATATGAAAAAAGGCGAAGTACTGGCACTTAAAAAATTATTGCCAGAGCAGCATTTTACCAAGCCACCAGCACGTTATTCAGAAGCTGCCTTGGTAAAAGAGTTAGAAAAGCAAGGTATTGGCCGACCCTCAACTTATGCCTCTATTATTTCAACGATTCAAGATCGTGGGTATGTTCGCTTAGATAAAAAACGTTTTTTCGCTGAGAAAATGGGCGAAATCGTTACCGAGCGATTAGTGGAGAACTTTGATGATTTAATGGATTATCAGTTTACCGCCAAAATGGAAGACTCCCTTGATAAGGTAGCTGAGGGCAAAGCAAATTGGAAAGCTATCCTTGATGATTTTTACAAAACCTTTAGCAATAAAGTCGCCAGTGCAGAAGCAGAAGACGGTGGCATGCGTAGTAATGCACCCACCTCTACCGATATAAAGTGTCCTGCCTGTGGTCGAGATATGCAAATTCGTACCGGTAGTACAGGGGTATTTTTAGGTTGCTCAGGTTATGGGTTACCGCCTAAAGAGCGTTGTAAAGAAACCATGAACTTAGTTCGTGGCGATGAAGTTGAATTAGATGGTGTAGATATAGAAACAGCAGAAGTGGAGCAGCTAAGACAAAAACACCGTTGTGATATTTGTAATGCGGCAATGGATAGCTATTTAATTGATGAAAAAAGAAAGCTGCACATTTGTGGTAATAACCCAGATTGCTCAGGCTATGAGGTAGAAGAGGGGCAGTTTCGGATAAAAGGCTATGAAGGACCAGTATTAGAATGTGATAAGTGCGGTAGTGAGATGCAGTTAAAGTCAGGCCGTTTTGGGAAATATTTTGGTTGTACGGCAACCGAGTGTAAAAATACCCGTAAACTTTTGCGTAACGGGCAAGCCGCACCACCCAAAATGGACCCAGTTGAAATGCCTGAGTTACTTTGTCAAAAAGTAGAAGACTATTATTTGTTGCGCGATGGGGCATCAGGTTTGTTTTTAGCGGCGAAGGGCTTCCCTAAGAATCGTGAAACCCGTGCACCCCTATTATCTGAAATTTTACCTCACAAAGATGAAATCGATTCAAAGTACGATTATCTGATGTCAGGCCCTGTTGCCGATCCTGATGGATTGCCAGCTATTATTCGCTTTAGTAAAAAGATACAACAACACTACCTGCAAACCGAAGTTGATAAAAAACCTACCGGTTGGAAGGCGCATTTTGAAGGCGGTAAGTGGGTTGTAGAAGATAAAAGAAAGAAAGCAAAAACAAAAACTAATAAAAAAGTAAAAGCAGCTGATTGATAAAAAAGGTTATTTATTAAGTTACCCGATAGGAGATTTTTGTGGCCAATCCCAAACCCGTTAGTTACTTAATTGCGTTATCTTTACAGCAAGCACAATACGTTAAGGAGCAAGAACTTGCTCCTGATGTTGCTAGGGGAATGTTATTCTCAAGCTTATTGGTTTTACGTGAAGCATGGATGGTTTGGTTAAGTGAGTTTTTCTTTTTACAGTGTGCCGAAGAAGAGCTTTTTTGTTCAGCACAATCGCTCTATGAAAAACTCAAAGAAAAAGGCTATAACGCTGCCGAAGCCTCTGAGTTAGCCCGCTTAGAATCAGAGGGTTGGGTTTCACATTTATTTAAAGGCCAACAATGGCTTAGCGCATCATTAAAGAATGAACATCAAGTAGCTAAGATTAATGAGTTATTAGTCACTCAGGTATCCGATGAGCAACTGCCTGGTGATACGCAACAAATGGCCAAGTGGATTATCAAGAGTGCATCTGACTTAGAGCAGCTAACAGATCGTCAAAGAGAAATGCTACAAGAGTGGTAGTTTTTTATTGCTCATTAAAAGAGTGTTTTTAAATCACCGCATTTATTACCTGTAATAAATTGTGACGAGCTGTTTTTTCTGTTGGTTATTAATAGGGTTTATTCTGTTTTTGTCTTATGAATAAAACCGTTTTTCTTTATTTAAGTTATTAGTCTTAATGATAAGTTATTCGTGGCGCATATTTAATAGGCAGTCTATTGTCTAATGCTATTGCCTGCAGCGCTATGGCGTTTAATAAACCTATCATCAATATTTATTGCGATACCTTTATAACTCTAGTGTAAATAAGCTGGATTATTATGCTAAAAATTAATTGGGTCGAACCTCTTGTAATGTTGCTGACGGTTTTGCAGTGGCTCTTTTTAGCTATAGTGGCAGGGGCGATTGTTGGTAGTGGCACAAGTTTGTTTTTACATGGCTTATTCTTTTTTAGTCATGATGATGTGCAAATCCCCCTCTGGTTACAGATGATACTCTTGCCTATCGGCGGCCTACTTAATGGGTTGTTATTGCATTATGGCTATAAACTTAACAAAACCGATTTAAAAGACTCGGTTATCTCTGCGGTACATAAACAGTCTGGCGATATGCCATTAAAAACACTTCTGATAAAACCGATTGCAGCCATTATTACATTATCCTGTGGCGGTTCTGCGGGAAAAGAGGGGCCATGCTCACATATTGGCGGCAGTTTAGCCTCAGGCTTAGGGCGGGTTTTGGGGCTAAATGCCGAGCTACGCAAGCGCTTAGTTGCCTGTGGCGTAAGTGCCGGTTTTGCCAGTGTGTTTGGCACTCCAGTGGCAGGTGCTATTTATGGTGTTGAGATGTTAGCGGTAGGGCGTATTCAGCCTAGCTTTTTATTTCCCGCCATTGTTGCAGGGGTAACTTCCTTTGAAATCAGCAAGTTTTGGAGGATTCCTTATGATTATTATAGTATTGGGTTGTCGATTCCATTCTCGGAAATTATCTTTATTAAAACCATTTTTATTGGGATTCTTTGCGGCATGGTGGCGTGGCTTTTTGTTAATGCGGTGAAGCTGACGCGTTTATTGTTTACGCAGTTACAAGAGCGTTTTTCCCTATGGCCCCCTGCAATGCCTTTGCTTGGTGGCACCATACTGGCTTTACTTATTTTGAGGTCCGGCCGGTAAAAACGTTGAATTTAGCCACTTCGCAGATAACCTATTGATATACATCATTATTTACGTGACCGACCCCTGCCTACGGCAAAGAACTTTGGAACTGTTTAAACTGCCCTTGAATCACTGCTTTTTCCTGAAGAATCACCTTGTTCTCGTCGGACAGAAGCTCCACCTTATCCTGGGAGGCTTTGAGTCTGGTATTAGCATCTTCCAACGCTCGCGATAATACAGCCACATTTTTCTCCGTTTCTGCTTTCATTCCCGTAATCACTGCCACTTTTTCAGCTAGTTGGTCATTTTTACGTAGGTATTCTCGCATCTCTTTTGAGGCTTCTTCAGCATTACGTGTCAGGCTTTGAATATC
>CBDUPS010000119.1:0-5609 GCA_965369155.1 uncultured Spongiibacteraceae bacterium | reverse complement strand
AAAACTCTCTTCAACAATTGCATCAATTTTTGGGGCGTCTTTTGTTAGGCTCCTGATAACCCAGTTTTGTATGTATCCAAATGTTGCTTGAGTGTCTATAGCAACAGTGGTGTGGTCTTTTTGCCATAAATCGAGCCACTCCTCGGTAGTGAGTCGAGGGGGGATTTCAAGCAATGCAATTTGATTCATGCCGTAAGTTCGCTGACTAACAACAGGCGGATGCTCTGTGTTAGGTAAGGGCTCTGACTCAGAAACTAAGTACGCATGGCAGGTGGAGCTGATGCTTTTAAGTGTTTTACTAATATCAGCCGCCTGTACATTGGCGTTCACCCACAAACTAACCATGGCATTGATAGGGGTGCTGTTACGAGTAATACGTAGAGGATCTGCGGCTACAACATCATGATCAACAATATTGAGGTAGATGTTTTTTGCCCCTAAAGCTTGCAAAGAGCGTACCTGTTGTTCTATTTGAATTAAAAAGTCAGCGCCTGATGTATTAGGAGCGCTTGTCATAAGATAAATAATTTTTTCCATAGTAATGCCTAGCCTTGGTAGGAATTGATGCAAAATTATACCAATATTTCTCATGTAATAGGGTTGCTATTTTGCACCAAAAGTGAGCAGGGTAAGTGACGGCTTACGGGGAGATAGTTATTTTTATAGTGATTTTATTCACATTTATCACGGCGGTATCTTTTCTTAGGTAGGTTAGCTTTAACTTTATGAGTGATTGATTATAAATGTCATGTAAGATACTGATATTAAAGGAAAATAAGACTATGCTCAAAAAATAAGCAATCTAGCGCTATGTTCATATCTATAAGGGCTGGAGCGTTTCATTCCAATGTTATTCACTAAGTTATCCACAGATATTGTGGATAAGGGCAGGCTGAAAAAAGTCTTTTTTTCTGTTGACGAGAGTATAAATTTTTATTAGTTAATAGCATTTTCTGGCGGCATATATTTTTCTTTTGATTTCGGATATGGTGTTGCCCAATAAACGAAGAGGAAAACCATGAAACAACAACTAATAACGATGTTAACCATGCAAGATAGCATGAATAGTAAGGTTCATCCCCAATGGGTTGCGCAAAATTTTGAATGGTACCGCGCGGTTTGGATCGAATGTGGTGAGTTGATGGATCACTACGGCTATAAATGGTGGAAAAAACAAGATTCTGACATGAATCAGGTACAGCTAGAGGTTGTTGATATTTGGCACTTTGGTATGAGTGCATTATTTGATGATCGTTCGGTTGATGCTATTGCTGATGCTATTTTGCTTGATATAGAAAAAGCGCCTACATCTACAATTGAACTGCGAGAAGCGGTGGAAGCGTTAGTGCTCTCTACGCTGAGCAGCAAGTCATTCTCCCCCAAAGATTTTTGGGCACTAATGTTGGCATCGGGCTTAACGTTTGATGAGCTATATCGCCAGTATGTGGGTAAAAATGTGCTTAATTTCTTTCGCCAAGACCATGGCTACAAAGAAGGCACCTATAAAAAACTATGGCAAGGTAAAGAAGATAACGAGCATTTGGTTGAGTTATCTTTAGCACTAGATATCTCAAGCAGCAGTTACCGCGATGATCTGTATAGTGCGCTTAAAAAACGTTATCAAGAATCTTAGGATTTATTACAGACTGCTAGGATATGGCGCATAGGATAGTAGTCTTCAAAAGAGTTGATGTGAAAGCTATGTTCCGCCAGCAGTGCTTTTTGATCTGTTTTGTGCCAAGCCTCAATAAATGGCTCAAAAACAAAGCCTGCAAGTATACGAAAGTAAGGGCCTCGCCAGCCGTACTTCTTCCATAAAGCCCAAAAGCTTACCCCTGACATTTGTTCAGGGGAGGGTTCACAGATACAAAGCATTCCCCCAGGCTTTAGAATGCGATGAAACTCTTTGAGTATTTGTTTTGCATGGCGTGGCGGGATTTCATGGAATAAGAAGCAACAAGTAATCGCATCAAACCGGTTGTCAGCAAAGGGCATATCCTCACCAATGCCCTGAATAAACTTTATCTCAGGGTACAACGCACTCGCATGTTGTAAAAGGTAGGGAGAGGGGTCTAGCCCCCAAACATCATTGGCGCCATTAGCCTGTATCGTTGCGGCGGTTTTTCCACTCGCGCACCCTACATCGATGACAGAGTCTGCCCCGTGTATTTGGGTGGCCATATAATTACGGGCTTTTTGTGCTACCCCCAGCATGCTGTGATCAAAACCTTTGGTATAAGCGTGGCTTATTTTTTTAGAGTAATTGCCATTGGGGAGGTTATGAAATTCTTGCAGAATATATTTAGGGATTTTTTCTTTACCTATAAGGGTGTCAGGTAACGTCACTTTTGCACGCTTTTTACTTAAAATTCGTCTAAAAAACTTAAAAAAACCAACGGGTGTTTTTGCATCAATAGCTTCAGCGACGGTATCAGGCAGCGTAATTTCTTGCCAGTTAGGTGGAATAGGGTCGGGTATCACATTGTTATCATGTGGGAGAGAATCGTTGGGTTGTATAACAGCAGGCATAATAATAGCTATGTTGAATAAGTAAAAAATAATATAGGTTTTGTAAATCTTTTAAGCAATAAGTATTGGCCTTTAATTTAATTAAGATCAATTCTTTTGGCTTAATACCACAGCACATTCAATATGATCGGTGTAAGGAAACTGATCAAAAGCCGCGAAATGGGTAATGTGGTGGGATTGAGTTAGCTCCTGTAAATCTCTTTTTAGAGTCTCACTATTACATGAAATATAAACAATATGCGTAAACTGGGTAATTAATTGCCGTGTAGCCTCATCTAAGCCTGCTCTTGGGGGATCAACTAATACTGTTGAAAAGTTATACTCCGCTAAATTAATGTGTTGTAGGCGGCGAAAAGGGCGTACATTAGTTAATGCCTGAGTAAGCTCCTCACTAGAAAGCCGTACGATTTCAACATTATGTGTTTGGTTTTTTTCGATATTCCATTGGGCCGCATAAACACTGGTTTTTGATATTTCTGTGGCGAGAACTTTATTAAAATAGGGGGATATGGGTAATGTGAAGTTACCAATGCCGCAATAGAGTTCTAAAAAGTCATCATTGTTATTTTTTATTTTGTCGGTAACCCATTCAATCATCATTTTATTAATGTGCGCATTAGGCTGTGTAAAAGAGCCTTCGGGCTGCTGAAAAAACCAATCTTTATTGTTAATGTTTAAGCACTCGGTAACAAAACTGTCAGATAACACCACCTTTTGTTTTTTGCTGCGGCCAATAATTTTACAGTTAATTTTTTCTGAGATGTCTTTGGCTAAAGCTTCCCATTGTGCATTTAGTGGTTTGTGATAAATAAGGCTAACAAGTGAGTCTCCAGCAAGCGTGGTTAAAAACTCAACTTGAAATAGCTTTTGTTTTAATAATGGAGAGTTATTGATTAGCGGGTGGAGCTCACCCATAAGGCGGTTAACTTCTGCTGAAGCAATGGGGAATTGCGTTACTTTTATAATAGAGTGCTTATCCCCTGGTTTTCTCAAAATAAAGTTAGCACCGGTATCATCATGCCATACAGCGAACTCAGCGCGCATGCGGTAATGTGTGGGGATGGAGGGGTGTATTTGAATGGAGGGTAAAGTAAAGTCGGCAAAGAGTAATTGCAGGCGCTCAACTTTTTGGCCGAGTAGTTGCTGGTAATTATTGGGGTCAAATTGAGATAAAGGCATGCCGTTTTACCGTAAAATCACCTATTTTAGCGGTTATAGTAAAGCTATGCCATAAATAGCGTTATACTAAAAAAAGTGAAATATAGGCTTGCTGGAGCGGTTATGAGGATATTGGTAACAGGTGGTGCTGGGTATATTGGTAGCCATACTTGTGTTGAGTTATTACAGGCAAATTATGATGTGGTGGTGTTAGATAATTTTTCTAATTCATCAAGGGAAGCATTACGCCGTGTTGAAAAAATCTGTGGAAAATCCGTATTACTGGTTGAAGGTGATATTCGTAACAAAGCTCTATTAAATACTATATTTTCTGATTACGCGATTGATGCGGTGATTCACTTTGCCGGTTTAAAAGCGGTAGGGGAATCTGTCGATAAGCCTTTAGAGTACTACGATAATAATGTTACAGGCTCCTTGTGTTTATTTAGTGCCATGGCTGATGCTGGCGTAAAAAACATAGTATTTAGTTCCTCTGCCACGGTTTACGGTGAGCCGGAGTCGATGCCGGTTAACGAACAAGAACCTTTGCTGCCGGCAACCAATCCTTACGGTCGTAGCAAAACAATGATTGAAGATGTTTTACGAGATCTGTCGGTATCCGATAGTAAATGGAATATTTTGTTACTGCGTTATTTTAATCCGGCAGGGGCTCATGTGAGTGGTTTAATTGGTGAAGACCCATCAGATATTCCTAATAATTTATTACCCTATGTTACTCAAGTGGCGTTAGGCAAGTTATCGCAGTTACAGGTATTTGGTGGAGATTATCCAACTTGCGATGGAACAGGGGTGAGAGACTATATTCATGTGGTCGATTTAGCCAAAGGGCATTTAAAAGCGCTAGAGAAGTTACAGTCTAACCCTAGAATTAAAGCGTATAACTTAGGTACAGGCAAAGGTTACTCTGTATTACAGGTTGTTAAAGCCTTTGAGAACGCAACAGAAAAAAAGATTCCTTTTGCAATAGTTGAACGCCGAGCAGGAGATATTGCCACCTGCTATGCCGATGCATCATTGGCTAAAAAAGAACTCAATTGGCAGGCAGAACACGATATTAATGACATGATGATTGATGCATGGCGTTGGCAAAAAAATAACCCTGAGGGTTATCGGCAGCCATAAGATTATAATGATGGTTAGAGAAAATCTTTTTGTCGGCTCTGCCAAATAGCGTCAATATTTTTATCTGTTGCAGCATCAGGAATAAAGGCAAGTAATATAGCTTTTATGGTGCCTTTTACCGCATGCTCACTATAGCTATCAACAAACCCATTGCGCCAAACGTTTTGTAATGCGTCTATGCTTAGTGTTGTTTCGTCTTCGGGTTTTTCTTTTATCTTTCTGGGTAAAACGAGGGATTGCTCAATACCTTTATGGGTAATGAGTAACTGAGTATCTGCTTGGGGACGTATTTCTGCTTCACCACCATCACCTTTAAAGGTAAGTAGTGATTGGCCTGTTAATGTGGCAGCCTGTTGTTGTAGTGGGCCGTAAGATGGGTGAAAAAAACTACCGATACAATATTTGGCATTAAAAGGATTTATGATTCGTACAATGGTATTAATAACAGTACGTAAACCCAGTTCGTTTTTTAAATTTAGCAAAGACGCTACTGCAGGAAGTAATTCTTGGGTTGGGTAATAGGTAATGCCGCTATTAGCTAAATGGTGTTGCAGACTAGTAGGGCTATCAGCAATAGGTAAGGTTAACTGTTTGAACGCTTGATACACTGTAACGTCTTCAGCGTTTTGCTGCCATCCATGGATCACTACTTTATAACCGTTGTTAGCTAAGGCACATAAAGCTAAAACAGACCATACATTGTGACGGCTTTTTGCAGCATAACTGGCAACACTAAAATCGATTAAGGGTGTTTTTAGTTTGGACGACATAGTGCTGTT
>CBDUPS010000118.1:0-5627 GCA_965369155.1 uncultured Spongiibacteraceae bacterium | reverse complement strand
TGCCTGTAGGATCAAAGTGGAAATTATATATTCCTCACCACTTAGCTTATGGCGCACAAGGTGCTGGTGGTGCCATAGCGCCTTTCTCTGCACTGGTTTTTGAAGTAGAGCTACTTGATATTGCTGCATAATTTTGTTGAGGAATTTAATATTAAAGCCCCTTTATTGGGGCTTTTTTATGGGCGTTGAGTAAGAGTTAACACATCGCCTGTTTGAGAAAAATCAAGATTCTGTAAGACACTCATACCTAATAGTATTTCATCGCCGTCCATGTGTGGATTAATGCTGGCTTTAATGTTGTATAAGGTGATGTCGCCAATACTAAGCGATTCTAGGCGAGTTGCTTTAACAGGAATAACACCGTTAGCTGTATTTGCATAAGTGGTTATACCCTCTACAAGGTTTAAGCGTTTACTGGTTTTTTCAGGGATAACTACATCAGAGGCCCCGGTATCGAGCATAAATGTTACGGTGTGTTGGTTAATGGCACCATTAAAAACATAGTGGCCGTAACGGTTTTTCTTTAGGGTAACGCTGCGTAAGCCTTGGCTATTTATTGATGATGTATAGGTTTGGTTGGGGTTGTTTTGTAGGTCTTGCCAAAAGCCGCCAATAAAGGAGCCTAAAATGAGCACAATAATCCAAAACACATAAAGCATCCAACGTCCCGTACGCGCTACTGAGGCGGCATCTTTTGAATCATTTTGTAAGTTATTAGAGCTCATAAAATTAAATAAAAATACTCAATAAGTTATTTAGGTATTGCTGCCCTAAAAGAGTTGGGGTTATTTTTTCTTGTTGCCAGACTATTAGTTGTAGGTTCTCCGCTTTTTTTAGATTACCACTAATATCACTAATATCCAGACCCGTTCGCAGGCTAAATAATGCTTCAGAGAAGCCATCGGTTAATCGAAAAGCGTTCATTAAAAATTCTATGGCAATGTCATCGGCAGATACTATTTTTTTACCAGAGGAAAAGTCCTGTGATTTTGATAAGTAATGTTCAGGGATTCTGGTTTGCCAATAGCGAATAATAGATTGATGGTTCTGTGTTATTTTGCCATGGCCGCCGGCACCAATGGCGAGATAATCACCAAACTGCCAATAATTTAAATTGTGTTGGCTTTGTTTTTTATCTTGGCTATAAGCGGATACTTCATACTGACAATAACCAAACTGTTTTAAAAGTGTTTGACCTTTGTTTTGTATTTCCCCAGAAATAATATCGTTAGGTTGCGTAGGTGGGTTGTTAAAAAAAACCGTATTGGGCTCAATGGTGAGTTGATACCACGATATGTGTTCAGGCTTAAGATTAATGGCCACAGTTAAATCCGATAACGCTTCTACTTGGGTTTGCTCGGGAAGATCATGCATTAAATCAATATTAATATTAGTAAAACCTGATTTTCTTGCTAAGTTAAACGCATGGTAGGATTCCTCAGCACTATGAATACGGCCTAGCTTTTTTAAATGTTTATTATTAAAGCTTTGCATACCAAATGATAGGCGATTAACTCCAGCATCATAATAAGACGATAGATTATCGTACTCTGCCGTTCCAGGATTGGTTTCTAGTGTAATCTCAATATCAGGGTTAAAGATAATATGTTCTGATATTTTTTTTAATAATCGGTTAATACTTTTCCCTGAAAAAAGGCTGGGTGTGCCACCGCCAATAAAAATAGAATGTAATGTTTTTCCCTCCCAGTATTGGCGTTGAGATAAAAAGTCTTCAATTAATTTGTCAATATAGATTTTTTCAGGAATATGTTTGCTTTCATGTGAGTTAAAGTCACAGTAAGGACATTTTTTTACACACCAGGGAATATGTATGTATAGCGATAAAGGAGGACAGCCGATCATAAATGCGGTATTTTTTTGGGTAGTTCTTTAACCAATAACTGTAGTGCTTGTGCTCTGTGGCTAATGCTGTTTTTTATCTCGCTAGATAATTGGGCTGATGTTTTATTTTTACTGGGGATATAAAAGTGCGGGTCGTAACCAAAACCATTTTCGCCCATAGGTGTTAAGCTTATAACGCCTTCCCAGCTACCTTGGCAAATAAGCGGGGTAGGATCATTTTCATGTAGCATTAATACTAAGGCACAAAAAAAACGCGCTTTACAGGTTTTATCTGGATAGTGACTCAGTAGCTCAATGAGTTTTTTATTATTATCAGAGTCATTGCTATTGTCTCCGGCAAAGCGGGAGGAATAAATACCAGGTTCTCCATTTAAAACGTCAACTTCAAGTCCTGAGTCATCGGCAATACTAATAAGGTTTGTTGCGTTACAGGCGTAACGTGCTTTTATTATGGCATTTTCAACAAAGGTTAAACCGGTTTCTGCAACTGAGCTGATATTAAGTTCTTTTTGTGAAATGAATTGCAAAGGTAATGTGGAAAATAGTTGTGAAAATTCTTTTATTTTTCCGGCGTTGTTTGAAGCAATAACTATTTTTTGCATAACTTATTTTTCATCAGTAAATAATTGTCTGGAGAAATTAAGAGGAATCTCTGGCTTATCTAGATCGGGTTGTACTGTTATTTTAAATTGGTACGTTGTGCCGTTTGAAATAATAAATGGCGCAATATAATAAATAGCACCAGTCTCTTTTATGGTTTGAAACTTTAAGTCCATGGTTTGAATTAAATCTCCCATAGTACCTTTAACAACAGCGGCTTTTGCTGATGTTGTGCCATCTGTATTTTTTGTACGAATAGAGATATTGATTAATTTTCTATTGGGGGCTCGAATAAAATCATAATAAGCGGCTGTTTTTGGCTGTAACGTAGAGCTGTCAAAAATATTATAAAATATCTCATAGTCTTTAGTTTCTATTGAGGTATTAATATCAGCAAAGCTCTGTGGTATAAAAAAAATCAATAATAAAAATACTGAAACAATATATTTAATAACTAACATGATAAATGGCCGTCACCGCAAGTAGGTTAGATAAAAATTCAGGGATATAAGAAAATTTCTTTTCGTGAGTTACCATTTTTTTATTGATAACCCTTATGTTTTTTTCTCGGCAAAGCCTTTCAAAATCATTCACTGTACAGAAATGAGTGTTGGGCGTGTTATACCACTCGTAAGGCATATTTTTAGAGACAGGCATTTCACCCTTTAATGTAAGGTGAGTACGGCAGTGCCAATGACCAAAATTAGGGAACGTAATAATACATTCATTACCCACCCGCAACATTTCATCTAAAACCATGTCAGGTCGGCTCATCGCCTGTAAGGCCATCGACATAACCACCACATCAAAGCTTTTATCTTTTATATGAGCAAAGCCATCATTAAGGTTGTGCTCAACCACTGAAAGCCCTTTAGCGACACAGGCAAGAATATGCTCGTCATTAATTTCAAAGCCTAATCCATCAACTTGTTTTTCATTTTTTAAATTAAGCAATAATGTGCCATCACCACAGCCTAAGTCGAGGAGTCGGCTTTTAGGTTTAACCCATTTTTGAACTGTTTGTAAGTCAATACGCATAATTTATTGGCTCTCGTTCTCATGATGAATACGTTGCATATAGGTTTGAAAAAAGCGTTGATAGCGTTCAATTGGGATAAGAAAAGCATCGTGGCCTTGATGTGCTTCAATCTCGGCATAGCAAACCGATTTTTTTGCCTCTATTAATGCACTAACCATTTCTTTGGAGCGTTTAGGTTCAAAGCGCCAATCACTAGTAAATGAAATAATACAAAATTGGCAGGTGGCATGGCTAAACGCTTCTGCTGGATTGTTGTTATATTCACGGGCAAGATCGTAATAATCCAATGCTTTGGTCATCAGTAAGTAGGTGTTGGCATCAAAGCTTTCTGAAAAAACACTACCTTGGTAGCGAAGGTAACTCTCTACTTCAAACTCAACCTCGGTATCACTGCCTTGTTTAAATGTTCCCGATTTTACATCACGGCCAAACTTATCTTTCATTGCATCACTTGAAAGATACGTGGTGTGGCCAACCATGCGGGCAATAGAGAGACCGGTACGTGGTGCTGTATTGTGTAGTAGGTAGTCACCATTTTTAAATTCTGGATCGGTGATAATGGCTCGGCGAGCAATTTCGTTAAAGGCGATATTTTGTGCAGTGAGCTTCATGGCTGAAGCAATAATAATGCAGTGACGTATTTTGTCGGGGTATTCCAATGCCCAACGCTGTGCTTGCATACCCCCTAAGCTACCGCCAATAACGGCCGCCCATTGGGGAATATCAAGATAATTCATTAACTGTTTCTGTGAGGCTACCCAGTCTCTAACTCGTAATAAGGGAAAGCGACTACCCCAAGGTTGGTTTGTAGCGGGATTAATACTGGCAGGCCCTGTACTGCCATGACAACCACCTAAATTATTCATACAAACTACAAAAAAATGGTTGGTGTCTATGGGTTTTCCAGGGCCTATGTAATGATCCCACCAACCGGGCTTTTTGTCTTCGGCTGAATGAAACCCTGCGGCATGGTGACTACCACTTAATGCGTGGCAGATTAAAATGGCATTACTTTTAGCCGCATTTAAGGTGCCGTAGGTTTCAAAGGCTAAATCGTATTGTTCTAATACACGACCACAAGCTAAGGTAAGCGGCTGGTTAAATACAGCAATTTGCGGGGTAACTAACCCGACACTGTCAGCTGGCATGTTATTTAACATAAAAGAAAGTGACCTTAATTAAGTTCCTGAATCCTCACAAAGAGAATAATCGCAGTTTGATAGCGCATCTTAAAACAGACGGGTGGAATAGAGAAACCCTGCCAGTAATTGCGGCATATAACTGTTAACAGCCAAACTAACAATAACCTGCTGCAATATCGACAGTGATAAAAATAAGAAAATAGGTGATAAATCAAGGCCGCCTAAGGGGGGTATGATTTTTCGAAAGGGTGCCATAGCAGGGTCAGATATTTGTCGGACTAATAAAAGTAACGGGTGCTGACTAAAGGGGGCAATCCAGCTACTAATAATGCTGACAATGGCAGCAAAGAAAATAATAGAGGCAAGAGCTGCAATTACACGAATGGCGGCCCAAATCGGCAAAAAAGGCAATAAAGGATTAAAGCCTTTAAACAGTAGTGTGGCAGCCATGGCCAAAGTTTGTACAACTAATGCCAAAACTAAGCTGGCAATATCTAAACCCTTAAAGCCCGGAATGACACGTCTTAAGGGGCTAAGCACCGGTGAGGTTGCCTTAACAATGGCCTGGGAAAACGGATTATAAAAATCAGCTTTTACTAATTGAAAAACAAAGCGCAGTAAAATAGCCAATAAAAATAACTGGGACAGTACCTGTACAATTAACGCGAGAATATTACCTAAAAGAGTCATGGCGGCCTTAGTGGTTAAGTTTTCCTAAAATTTCGGATTTATCGTGGGCAGCTTGTAATGCCTTATGGCACAGCTCAACAAAGCCTTCTTGTTGAAAAATAGCAATAGCGGCTTCGGTGGTGCCATTGGGTGAGGTGACTTGGCGACGTAATTCTGCCACATCGACATCGCTAGCTTGAGCCATCTTGGCTGCACCAATGGCGGTTTGTTGTGTGAGTTGTTTGGCGATATCTGCAGGTAAGCCCATGGATTCTCCGGCCTGTTGCATCGCTTCAATTAATAAAAAGAAGTAA
>CBDUPS010000117.1:0-5674 GCA_965369155.1 uncultured Spongiibacteraceae bacterium | reverse complement strand
ACCTGGAAGGCCCGCGCCCACGGTGAAGCCACTCGATTCATCGAGCTGGCGCTTAATTGCTAGTCATTACCCTATAAGAAGTGATTCCAGTAAACACCGTAATGATCAAAGGCTAATTGATGAGTTATTACCGCATCTTAAAAAATTACATATAGACGCCTACATCAGTGGTCATGCACATAACTTGCAATTGATAAAAAAAGACAATGAACCTTTATATATCATCTCCGGTGCCGGTGGTAAAAAACCGCGCCCATTACAAAGCAATATTACCGACACTGATTTACTTTATGGCAATTCATCTTTAGGGTTCGCGCAAATCGATTTAACCCAAAATGATCTATCAGTTACTTTTTACCCAGTAAGTATCAAAGATTATTTTTATTTTAAAAAAGCCGAGCCCTATAAATTTACGCTATCGAAGGTACTATAAAGAGCCTATACCATAATATATTATTAGGGCGCTATTTATTCGAGAGCTTTGTCTTCTCACCCCCTCCCCATGCACCGCCTCAACCGTTATACTTAGCGCCATATTTATAACCGCATATTTGAGAGACATGGAAAAAACCTACCAACCTACATCTATTGAGCAACACTGGTATCACACTTGGGAATCACAAGGTTATTTTACCCCTCAAGGGGGCGATACAGCCTATAGCTTGATGATTCCACCACCAAATGTTACCGGTAGCTTACACATGGGCCATGCATTTCAGCATTCTATTATGGACGCCCTAGCTCGTTATCAGCGGATGAATGGTAAAAACACCTTATGGCAGGTAGGTACTGATCACGCCGGTATTGCCACCCAAATGGTAGTAGAGCGAAAACTCGCTGCAGAAGGCAACGTCGACCGACACGATTTAGGTCGCGAGGCTTTTATTGAAAAAATATGGGAATGGAAAGAAGAATCTGGTGGCACGATTACCGGGCAAATGCGCCGCTTGGGTAACTCAGTTGACTGGCAGCACGAACGCTTCACCATGGATGATGGCTTTTACAAAGCGGTACAAGAGGTGTTTGTACGCTTACATAAAGAAGGTCTTATTTACCGAGGTAAACGATTAGTTAACTGGGATCCAAAATTAAATACCGCGATTTCTGATCTAGAAGTAGAAAACAAAGAAGTTAATGGCAAAATGTGGCATTTGCGTTATCCACTGGCTGATGGTGAAAAAACCGCTGAGGGCAAGGATTATATTGTGGTCGCCACCACTCGCCCTGAAACCATGCTGGGTGATACAGGTGTTGCGGTAAACGCCGAAGATCCACGCTACAAAGCATTAATTGGCAAAGAGATTATTTTGCCGTTGGTTAATCGTCGTATTCCTATTGTGGCTGATGAGCATGCCGATATGGAGAAAGGCACCGGTGCGGTAAAGGTTACCCCCGCCCATGACTTTAATGACTATGAGGTAGGTCAGCGCTGTCACCTCCCCATGATTAACATTTTGACCTTTGATGGCCACATAAGAAAACAAGGCCAAGCTTTTAATAGCGATGCCACACCTAACCCCGATATTGACTCTGCTATTCCTGAGTCCTACCAAGGTTTAGAGCGTTTTGCTGCCCGTAAACAAGTGGTGGCTGATTTTGACGCCGCAGGCTTACTCGATGATATTAAAGATCATGTATTAATGGTGCCTTATGGTGACCGTGGTGGTGTGGTAATTGAACCCATGCTCACCGACCAATGGTATGTTGATGCTAAAACCTTAGCCAAGCCTGCTATTGCAGCAGTTGAGAATGGCGACATTAATTTTGTGCCTAAACAATACGAGAATATGTATTTTTCGTGGATGCGTGATATCCAAGACTGGTGTATTTCTCGTCAACTATGGTGGGGACATCGCATCCCAGCATGGTATGACGAACAAGGTAATGTCTATGTAGGTCGTAACGAAGCGGACGTTCGTCAAGAGCATAATCTAGGGGAGATAACCCTTACCCAAGACCCTGATGTATTAGACACATGGTTCTCCTCAGCCCTTTGGACTTTTGCTACTTTAGGTTGGCCTGAGAACACTAAGCGACTACAAACCTTCCATCCAACGGATGTGTTAGTAACTGGCTTTGATATTATTTTCTTTTGGGTTGCTCGGATGATTATGATGACTTTGCACTTTTGCAAAGATGAGAACAATCAACCACAAGTACCCTTTAAAACGGTTTATGTCACCGGCTTAATTCGTGATGAAAATAGCGAAAAAATGTCTAAATCTAAAGGCAATGTTATCGATCCATTAGATATGATTGATGGCATCGATTTAGAAGCTCTAGTACAAAAACGCACCGGTAATATGATGCAGCCACAATTGGCTGAAAAAATAGAAAAACGCACCCGTAAAACCTTCCCAGAAGGCATTGCCCCTTACGGAACCGATGCTTTGCGTTACACACTTTTCTCCCTAGCTTCTACTGGCCGCGACATTAACTGGGATATGAAACGCTTAGAGGGCTACCGTAATTTCTGTAACAAAATATGGAATGCCGCTCGCTATGTATTAATGAATACCGAAGAACATGATTGCGGTATTACTGATAACGCTCAAGTAGAACTATCACTGGCTGATCGTTGGATTATTGCCAAACTACAACAAACCGAAGCCGAAGTACGCAAACAATTTGATCAGTACCGTTTTGATTTAGCCTCACAAGCTATTTATGATTTTTTCTGGAATGAATATTGTGATTGGTATTTAGAACTATCTAAACCCGTTTTATGGAACGAAGCCTCTACAGAAGAGCAACTACGGGGCACACGACAAACTCTGGTTAAAGTATTAGAAGCAGCCCTTAGAATGGCACACCCTTTAATGCCGTTTATTACAGAAGAAATTTGGCAGCGTATTGCCCCTCTTGCGGGAGTCACCGGCGATACTATTATGCTACAACCTTACCCAACACCTGATGAGAGTAAAATTAACATCAATGATATTGATGAGCTTGAATGGTTAAAAGGTGTGATTACTGGCATTAGAACAATTCGCAGCGAAATGAATATCCCCCCTAAAAAAGAACTTGCGGTGTTATTAAAAAATGCCAGTGAGATAGATGAAAAACGCCTAACAGCTAACCGTGCATTTTTAACTAAGCTGGCTAAGTTAGAGTCAATTGAGATTTTAACCGGTGACGAACCTCCTGCGGCTACCGCCTTGGTAGGCAGCTTAGAAGTATTAGTACCCATGAGTGATTTTATTGATAAAGAGGCAGAAAGTGCTCGCCTTAAAAAAGAAATCGACAAACTCACTGAAGAAGTAAAAAAACTGGAAGGGAAGCTAAGCAACAAAGGCTTTACCGATAAAGCTCCTGAGCAAGTTGTTGCAAAAGAGCATCAACGATTGGCTGAAAATAAAGAGGCGTTAGCTAAGTTTCGTCATCAATACGATAATTTAAAATCCCTATAAAAGTACAATAGAAAAACTACAATTAATTTAGCTGTAGTTTTTCTATTACATCTTTTGTTACGTAAAAAGCCCCTTGCTTATTAACATGATTGGCATCGCCGAAATAATTATTAGGCAGACATTGTTCTGTTGTTAATGTAATGACACCATAATCTTTTAGCTTTTCGGTTAATCCCTGCTGTAAATTTTTACTTTTTATAACATCACATGATGCCTGAATAAATGGCATGCTATACCAGTAAATCTTGGTATTATTTTCATTAGCTAACCGAACTAACTTCTCTAAATAAATCCAATTAACTTTAGAAATCTCAATTGGCTTTTTATTTTTTGCCTCAAAATTAAGTGCTGCTGACGACAAATTCTGACCAAACAACAAATGTCCTCTATGTTGCCCCACATAATCTTTAACACTATTATTAGTTGCTTTATTATGTCGTAATTTATCTAAAGAAATATTTTTCATATAAACAAAAGGGTTTATTTGTTTTATGTAGTAAGAAAAAGAGCGTACATCATAAAAAAGACTATTCTCATTTAACATGTAACGATAGACCTGCCGATGTTCACTAAATGATATATAAAAATAAGGTAACATTCGCTTTCTATATACTATCCTCTCACCTGATGTGGATAACACTGACACAGAATAACTTAATAATATTTTTTTAGGAGACCTATTTTTTTCTAAGAAATGCTTAAGTGTATAATAACCCACTACTGGTGTTGCTCCACCTAGAGCGTAATTAAAAACTTCTGCCTGATGAAACTGTAATGGGTTAATTGCCGCCTGTGCTCTAGAATCACCTAAAATCATAACATCAATAGATTGCGGTTTATTTTCTGCGCTATTTTTTCTAGTATATTGCCAATAGCTGTATGAAGCATCTTTTAGATACACTGGAAAAATATATATTAATAAACCAATGAATCCGGAAAACAAAAAAGCAACCACCAGAACTATAATGGTATAGAAAAAATAACTCTTATTTCCTGTTGCTTTTTTTATGATGATTTCCAGTAAAATTCTTCTATGATTTTATAGCTAATCAACAGATAAACCGGCAATACCAGCATTTATTGACTATCAGTGGAATTAATTAGCACTACTTTGTTCAGTTCAAAGTTAATAATGGTTTGATAACGTGTTTTGCCTCCAACGGTATGGCCAACAGAACCACCTATTCCCACGCTCCTGCCAATCGCAGAGCCTAAGCCCAGTGACAAGCGAATCGCTGGGGTGCTTTTTTTATAAGCCCACACCAGATACTTATTTTTTTCAGTAATGCGTACGGTGGTTTCATCTGGATCGCCTAAGGCAATACGTACCATTTCCTGTGTATCACCAATTCGAACATCACCCTGCTTTAAGCGCTCTTGGGTTTGTACAGGCCAACTATCATAAAGGGCTTGGTCTTTTTTAATACGTGAGTTTAATCCGCTACAAGCGGCTAGGGTAAGTAATAAAAAAAGTACTACTAATTTTTTCATCGCGCGTTACTCTCCTGCTGTTTGATTTTTAGTTTGGGCTTTATTAAGCGACCAGTCAAAATCAAAATGAACTAGCCCACGATAATCTCTTAATCTCTGGCGCAAAGGTTCCTCAGCAAAATAAATAATATGTGACATAAAGCCCTTCCCATTATTTTGATCTCTGGAGAAGTCATCACCATACCACTGATACATCGCCGAGAGGTGTAAGCCATCTTCAGCAAAATAAACATCCGCGTTATTATTTACATATCGTCTAGCACTAGTTTGTAACATCCAATCACTATTACGTGAGTTATAAGCCATTTTTCTCACTTGAGGACAGCTCAGTGCAGCACAACTAAGGGCATAATGTACTAATGAATCCTTCCAAATTGGCCTTAATATTTTATGCTGAATATCATTAAGCGAAAACGGCTCACCCGCGATAGTGATCACATTTTTATCCCAAGGGCCAAAGCTAAAGCCATGCGCTTTTATGTCTTTAATGCTCTCAACTGGATAATGATCAATTATTAACTTAACCGTTAAGCTATTATATAAATTAACCCAATACGCGAATTGTTCTCTTTTATTCAATGTTCTTGGGTCGATGATAGATAAGCTTTTTATATAATCAGTTAAGTGCTTTTTATCTTCATTGGTAACCGCTTGGTAATTCAGTGTGTTTTTTTGTAATTCGCCATCGGTTGTAACATATTTTTTTAAGAAGTTTGTCCATGGATAGTGCGTTAACCTCGTTAGGTTAGTCTCATCGCTTTTATTCCACCCTG
>CBDUPS010000116.1:0-5689 GCA_965369155.1 uncultured Spongiibacteraceae bacterium | reverse complement strand
TTGCCGAGCTTGATGAGTTTAAGGGTAAGTGGGAGGCCTTAAAGGCTATCTCTCCCGAACGGTTGAGCCAACTTAGGCGTGTGGCGACTATTGAGTCTATTGGTTCATCCACACGCATTGAGGGAGCAAAGCTTACTGATAGTGAGGTTGAAACACTTCTCTCTAATATAGAAATGAGTGCCTTTGAAACCCGTGATGAGCAAGAGGTGGCTGGATACTCCGAAGTAATGGATCTCATCTTCCTATCGTGGGGTGACATACCCATAACCGAAAACCACATTCGCCAATTACACCAAACCTTACTCCGTCATAGTGATAAAGATGCCCGTCATCGTGGTGAATATAAAAAGCTGGATAATAATATTGTGGCTTTTGATGCTGAGGGTAATGAGGTGGGGGTTATTTTTAAAACAACGAGCCCGTTTGATACACCACAGGAGATGGAGGAATTAGTTGCATGGGTCAATAAAGCCACTATGGAAAGTAGCCATCATCCATTATTAATCGTTGGCATCTTCATTGTTATGTTTTTGGCGATACATCCATTTCAGGATGGCAACGGGCGTTTGTCACGGGTGTTAACCACACTTATGCTGCTTAGGGCCGGGTATGATTATGTGCCATTTGCATCACTAGAAAGCGTTGTTGAGGAGAATAAAGATTTATACTACAAAGCATTGCGTAGAACACAATCAAGTCTTAAAACAAAAGAGCCTGATTGGCAGCCATGGTTGGGTTTCTTTTTGCGTTGCCTTAAAAAGCAAAAAAATAATTTGGCAGCAAAAATTGAAAAAGAAAAAGCCTCTGATGAAACGCATTTACCCAGTTTATCAGTAAAGATTTTACAGCTACTTAAAACCAATAACCGCATGACGATGGCAGATTTTGTTGAGCAGACGGGCGGTAACCAAAACACACTTAAAGTAAGATTGCGTGAGTTGTTAGCAGCAGGGCGTATTAATCGTCATGGCAAGGGTAGGGCTACATGGTATACGTGCAATCATTAATGAAATGTAGAGAAGTATTGTGAACGCAGTAGAAATTGAATAAACTGTTAGAAGGTCTTCAATGCTTTGGGCGTATTCAGTGGCTTTATTAATTCCCCATTGCTTGATGCCTTTCTCAAAGGTGTCGAGCAAATCCTCTTTAGCTAATAACGATAGGGTGTACGAAGAATTAGGCATTATTAGCTTTAGCTTCTTCTAAGATATCCAACACTGACTGATTAGTTGTTTCACCGTTATCCAAGGCAGTAATGCCTTTCAGCAATTCTTGCTGAAGTAATTTGGCTTGTTGCTCTCTGATGATGTCTTGTTCAAACAGTAACCTAAGCCCATCACGGATAACTTCACTAGCTGAAGTATAAAGCCCTGTATCTAGTTTTTCAGAGATACGACGCTCAAATTCAGTTCCAATAGTAATATTCATAGAATTCACCATAAGGTTTTTTATGCCCATATTATGCGTATATAGTGCGCACTTAGCAAGCAAAGCCAATAATAGAATGACTATGGCTGAGTTTGTTAAAGAAACTGGTGGTAATCAAAATACACCTAAAGTGAGACTGCGTGAGTTGTTAGCAGCAGGGCGTATTAATCGTCACGGAAAAGGCAGAGCAACATGGTACACAGGCAAATAATAATTAATGAGGCATAGAGAACAATAGTGAATGCAGTAGAAATTGAAGGAGCTATTTCGTTATTGATGAAGCAGCAGATAGGGTTGAGGATAAAACTATTGGTGAATATTTTTATGATATTGAAAATGTCAAATTGAGTAGACTAAAGCAGGTGATTACTCATTACGCATACGCGGCATATCGATAGCAAATAGTGATGCTAATAAACGAATGCGCTCAAGGCTTTGTACACGCCCTACACCCCTACGCAGATAAAATGCCGTATTTTTAGAAGATGCTAAGTTTTTACCGTATTGAACGGATGAACTTAACGGCAAAATAATGATTCTTAACTAGGCTTTGCGAGTACCCCTCTCGCACCATTTCTTTATAAATCAATAACTTAGTCTAGGCTGGCTCCAATCTGGCATTGAGTTAGTTGAATTATTTCTCATTATTTACAGTTACGAAGTGGTTGTTACTACTTTCGATACCGCATTCTTAAAAACTTTTGTTCGTAGCCATTCATAGTTAGCTATAAACTTAATTCCTATTGGCAGCAATGTAGATTAATCAGTAATGCTATGAGTAGGCCTGTGTTGGTTTCCTGCCTACATGCTAGAGCTTTTCTTGAATATTTAATAAATATAGTCGAGAATTTAAAGTCTACTCATTACTAAGAAGTAATGCCTTACCTCTAACAAGGATTCGTTTTGGTTATTCTACCGGTTGAGAAACGTTTAAATTGGTCTAGCCCGCCTTATATCTTGCTGCTCATTATTGCGCTTAATGTTTTTATATTTTTCTTTTATCAATTAAACGACCCTAAAAAAATAGCTACAGCATCAGAAATTTACACTGAGGCTCGTTTGTTTGAGTTGGAGTGGCCTGCTTATCAAAAATATCTTGATGCTAATAAAAAACAAGAGCAAAAAGAATGGCTGCAAGATCAGCTTAAGTTAGATATGTATCCTTTAGTATCTGAGGCTTTATTAATGGATAGAGGTTTTTATCCCTATTTATTAAATCACCCAAAAGAAATAGGTGGCGCTGATTATGATCGATGGTTTGAGGTGCGCCGCGGGGTAAATAAGTGGGTTGAGAAAACGAGTGTGGTGCGTTATGGATTGGTCCCTTCAGAGTTAGGTTTATTAACATTAGTTAGCCACCAATTTATGCATGGGGGGCTAATGCATTTATTGGGCAATTTGTTTTTTTTAATTGTTTGTGGGTTTGCTGTTGAAGCGGCTATTGGTCATTTACGTTTTCTAATATTTTATTTGCTTTCAGGTATTGCCGGTGGGGTGGGTCATGCGCTGTTAGATTTATCTAGTATTCAGCCATTGGTTGGAGCCTCGGGTGCTATCTCGGGTGTAATGGCAATGTACTTAGGGGTTTTCCGATTAAAGAAAATTGAGTTCTTTTATTGGTTTTATATTTTTGTCGGTTATTTTAAAGCGCCTGCTTTATTAATTTTACCTTTATACCTTATTAAAGAATTGCACGGTTTGTTAGGTGCCGAATCTAATGTGGCGTATATGGCGCATATTGGCGGCTTTTGTGCAGGGGCGATATTAATTATTGCATTGTTGTTATTTAATAAAAATTTACTTAATGAAGAGTACGTTGAACAAGATCAAAGTTTGGATGAAGAGCGGGTTATCCATAACCAGATACTTAATGCTTTAGAGTCTTTTAATTTTGAAAAAGCATTAAAGCTGCTGAATAGTGAAATAGAGAATAATCCGTCAGGCCGTTTTATTAATGAGCAAAAGTATCTTTTAATAAAATTACGGGTTTGGCTTAATGACAAAAGTGTAGAGCCAGAGGTTAATCAGTTTTTACAAAGTAAGCATGATGGCGAAGCGCATTTATTAAAGCAGCAGGCAATATGGAGGTTAATGCAGAACAAGTTCGTTATCAATAATGATGTTGCTTTACAGTTGGCTATACGCTTTTGTAGTTTGGCTGATGTGTCAGATGCAGAGTCGATTTATAAACAGCGTAAAGAGGCAGGTTGTACCGATACACGGATGTTAATTTTGGCGGGTAAGCTCTCTTATTTTTTTCAAAGTTATGGTAATAAGAAAAAGGCTGATTACTATCAAAGGCAAGCAGAAGCTCCAACCTCTTTATAAAAAAGGAATAGTATGCATTACTGTTATTCTCACCCCGAAAAGTCCGCAACCTACTTTTGCCATCATTGCAAAACACATACCTGTGATGATTGTAGTTGTGAGCAGGATTACGCGGTAACACAATGTTTTTTTTGTGACGGTGAATTAGAGAGTTTAGGTAGTGGCTCTTCAGCGCAGCCTTTTTGGCGAAGACTTGATTTAACTTTTAAGTATGCAATGCATAAAGAGGTCATGATATTTATTATTATCTTGGCATTTTTATCAGCCGTTTTTCAGTTTATACCTTTTGCTTTTATTTTTGATTTAATTATAGCCGGTGCATTTATCAAGTATTGTTTAGTTTGTCTTGAACGAACCGCTATGGGGAAAATGAGCCCACCTGAAATTACAGAAAGTTATGAAAATGGGCTTAGTTCATTATTTCAGTTGCTGTTTATTATTATAGCTATTGGTGGTGCTTGTCTTGCTGCTGTATCAATTTTTGGTATTAGTGTTGGCAGTTTGCTGAGTGTGCTGCTGGTGTGCGCCTTGCCTGCAGCAATTATCACATTGGCATTAACTGAATCAGTTATTGCGGCTCTTAATCCGGCCTCTATGTTTCGTATCATAACGGCTATTGGTTTGCCCTACGGCTTATTGCTTGCATTTATTATGGTAATGACCAGTTCGGTTGCTTTAATACATACCGTTATGGGGAGTGAGTTTTATTTTATTACCTCGGTATTGCAAAATTTTGTGAGCAATTTTTATTTTGTGGTTATGTTTCATATGATGGGTTACATGATTTTTCAATATCAGGGTAAGTTAGGCTTTGCCGCAAGAGATGATGAAGCTGACCGTGCTCGTAATAAACTGGAGCAAGTAAAAGCTAAAATTGCGATGCTAATAAGACAGGGAGATTTTGAAAAAGTATTACCGGCTTACGTTAAAGCAATTAATGAGAATCCTGAGGCAGCAGAGCTTTCAGATGCTTGCTTTGAGTTTTTATTAGCCAGTAATGATAATGAACAACTTATAGAGTTTGGCTCGTTTTATTTAGAAAAACTAATTAAATTAAAAAAACATTATCAGCTGCAACCGGTTTATCGACGCTTAGTGAATATATTACCTAACTTTATGCCCGACACCGCAGACTTACGCTTTTCATTAGCGCAACAGTTACACAAAGGAGGTGACGATAAAGAATCGGTACGTTTATTAACGGATTTAGAGCGAGCACACCCCACCTTTGCTAAGTTACCCAAATCGTATGCGTTTTTAGCAGAGATACTGGAGACTATCCCAGGTAAAGAGTCGGAGGCTAAAGCGGCTATTGAAAAGTCTCGTCAGTACAGTGATAAGTTACAAAAAGAGCAAGAGGCTCGGCAGAAAAAGCAGAATGCAGAAGAGAGCGCCTCTAAACAAGGAAAAGCCCCCCCTAAATCGGTGCATCAAGTCCCCGATGCTTTAGATAAGTATGATCTATCAGGGTTATCTTTGGTTCCTAAAGAAGAGAGTTAGATAAAAAAGCATTAATAGTTAGCTGCAGAATTTGGTGTGAAAGAGCAAAAATTACCGTACACTTAATACATGTTAATAGCTTTGAAAGAGAGCAATGATGACAGAATTTGAAATTGTATATTGGCACTGGTTAGTTTTAGGATTGCTATTAATGGCAGCCGAAATTGTGGCACCTACCTTTATGCTTTTATGTATAGGTGCCGGAGCTTTTGTTGTGGGTTTGGTTTTATTACTTGTACCTATTAGCCTTACAACACAAATAATGTTGTGGGCGACTCTATCGGTTGTGTTTTTGTTTTTATGGTTTAAGTTTATTCGTCCGCTATCCGTTGATAAAACTAAGGCGGGACTCGCTAGTGAAAATATAATTAATGAAACAGGTATGGTTATAAAGCTGCCGGTTAATGGTAAAAAAGGTATGTTGCGATTTAAT
>CBDUPS010000115.1:0-5698 GCA_965369155.1 uncultured Spongiibacteraceae bacterium | reverse complement strand
AGCCCGGATAGATTTCAACACCCAGTTCTTCTGCCTGCGCACCGAGCCAACGGCGTGCACCATCAGCCCGGCATCCTGCAGCAGATCCAGCACCTACCTCAATACTGGTTACGCCTTCAGCTAAAGGCGGTGCTGAACTTAAGTCTAAAGTCCATGTATTGCCACTAGTGGTAAGTTCTGCATTAGTACCGAGTATATAATAACTTCCACCGACAGTAACAGATAAGAAGCCATTAGAGTCAGATGAGTCGTAAGTGCCTGTTAATATTGGGGTATCATCACTGGTGATGATCGAAAAAGCCTTTGGATTGTCAGCCATGGTGAAATGTCCTTTCTTTATTATTTAGAGTTGTTTTTATTGTTATCCATCGCCCCTGAAAGACGATGGTTTTTCAGGGATACACGATGCTCGACATTGCCATAAAAAAATAGTTGATGCAAGCCCTAAACAGGCAAGTTAATAAGTATTTGTTTTAGCTATAAATAGTTAAAATCGAGGCGTATGGTTTACTGGTATTGGTTGTATTTATGGGCACAATGAAAGAAAGCGAACCATTATGTAGATAGCTTTTGCAACTATTTTGCAATGGATACGGTATTTTAATACATCAGGTTATATAGGTACTCTCTTAATGAGATGTAATGAAGTATTGGGGTATAGTTTTTCTTTATTCTAGGCAAGATACCTATTGTTAAGTTATGTCTACATCAACCCATACAGGCATAAGAAAATAGCGGCACGATTTATAGCAAAGGAACAACATGCATAACACATTACCCTTATTAGAGGTGTCTGATTTTCCTTCGATAAAACGCAAGGCACTTAATACCCTGCAAGTTAATTTAGGTTACAAATGTAATCTGCGTTGCTTGCATTGCCATGTTAATGCTAGCCCTGAGCGTACCGAGATGATGAGTAGAGAGCTAGTTGAGTTAATTGTACCCGTGATGCAAAAAAACAATATAACCACTCTTGATGTAACCGGAGGGGCTCCTGAGTTACATGATGACTTCCGTTATTTAGTATCACAGGCGGTTGCTGCAGGTATTCATGTTATTGATCGCTGCAACTTAACGGTATTGTTTGAGCCAGGGCAAGAGGGCTTAGCTAATTTTTTAGCAGAGAATAATGTTGAAGTTGTGGCATCGCTACCTTGTTACTCCCTAAAGAATGTTGATCAACAGCGCGGAGATGGGGTGTTTGATAAAAGTATTCGCGCTTTACAACAACTTAATCGCCTAGATTATGGAAAAAATAATACCAAGCGAAAACTTAGTTTAGTTTATAACCCGCAAGGCGCTGTATTACCCCCACCACAAAAACAGCTGCAGCAAGATTATAAGCAACAGCTGTTTGAGCATTTTTCTATTGAGTTTGATCAGCTCTTTTCGATCACTAACATGCCAATTAAACGCTTTGGCTCTACCTTGGTTTCTAAAGGACAGTTTTCTGATTACATGACACTGCTTAAAGATAACTATAAAGCAGAGAACTTATCTGAAGTGATGTGTCGCTCAATGGTGAGTGTTGATTGGCAAGGCTACTTATATGATTGTGATTTTAATCAAATGTTAGATTTACCTGTAGCCAATAAAAGTAAACGGCATTTAAAAGATTTACTTAATAACACACTACAGGGAGAACCCATTGTTGTGGCAGATCATTGTTTTGGCTGTACCGCTGGGCAGGGTAGTAGTTGTGCTGGAGCATTAGATGAATAAACCGGCTAAAAAAACATTTGTGATTGTGGCTATCAGTGTATTAATGGTGGTCTTTTTTTACTTTGATCTTTATGCATGGTTAACGTTGGAGCAATTAAAAGCAGGCTCGATACAGTTGTCACAGTGGTATAGCGATTCACCGCTTTTTGTTTTAGGCGCTTTTTTTATTATTTATATTCTGGTTACGGCACTATCATTACCAGGTGCTGTGGTAATGACGTTGGCAGCAGGGGCGCTTTTTGGTTTAGTTATTGGCACGGCATTAGTATCTTTTGCCAGTAGCATTGGCGCAACACTGGCCTTTTTAGCCTCACGTTATGTTTTAAGAGATAGCGTACAAAATAAGTTTTCTAAGCGCTTAGCAGCAATTAACAAAGGCATTGAAAAAGAAGGGGCGTTTTACCTTTTTACTTTACGATTAGTGCCAATATTTCCATTTTTTATCATTAACCTTGTTATGGGGTTAACCTCGATAAAGGCAAAAACATTTTACTGGGTGAGCCAAGTAGGGATGTTGGCGGGCACTATTGTATATGTTAATGCAGGTACTCAGTTAGCAAAAGTTGAAAGTCTGTCTGGTATTTTATCTCCTGCGTTATTGTTGTCTTTTATTTTGTTGGGAGTGTTTCCATTAATTACAAAAAAAATAATAACGTATGTAAAAGCACAGCGTGTTTATAAAGGCTATAAAAAACCCAAAAGATTTGATAAGAATTTAATTGTTATTGGTGCGGGTTCGGGTGGTTTAGTTAGTGCTTATATTGCAGCAGCGGTTAAAGCAAAAGTCACATTAATTGAGGCGAATAAAATGGGTGGTGATTGCCTTAATTATGGTTGCGTTCCCAGTAAAGCATTAATTCGCAGTGCCAAGTTAGCCCATCAAATAAAGCACGCCAGCCATTATGGATTGCAATCGGCCACTCCGACATTTTCTTTTAAAGAGGTTATGCAGCGCGTGCATAATATTATCGCTACTATTGAGCCGCATGATAGCGTGGAGCGATATACCGATTTAGGTGTGGATGTGGAGCAGGGTCATGGAAGGTTAATTGATCCTTGGACCGTTGAGGTTACTAATGAGGCAGGGGCAGTTAAAAAACTAACGGCACGTAATATTATTTTGGCAACAGGTGCCGAGCCTATTATTCCAGCATTAGATAATTTAACTGAGGATGATTATGTTACCAGCGACACATTGTGGGATAAGTATGCCAAGCTTAATGATGCGCCTAAGCGCTTAATTGTTTTAGGTGGCGGGCCTATAGGCTGTGAGTTATCCCAAGCATTTGCTCGGTTAGGCTCACAGGTAACACAAGTTGAAAGAGGCGCCAATATTTTATCCCGTGAAGATAGTGATGTTGCTTTATTTACCAGGCAAAAATTATCAGATGATGGGGTGACTGTTTTAACTCATCATGTGGCAGTAGGGATAGAGCGAAAAGATAAAGAGAAGTTTTTAATTGTTGAAAATGAAGGACGTAAAGAGTCTATTGTTTTTGATAGTATTATTTTTGCCGTAGGTCGGCGGCCGCGTTTGCAAGGCTATGGTTTAGAAAATTTATCAATAGAAACTCATGGCACAATTATTACAAATGAATTTTTACAAACACAGTTTCCTAATATTTATGCAGTAGGTGATGTGGCCGGCCCATATCAATTTACGCATACGGCATCTCATCAAGCGTGGTTTGCTGCAGTCAATAGCTTGTTTGGGCAGTTTAAAAAATTTAAAGCAGATTATAGGGTCATTCCATGGACAACATTTGTTGACCCCGAAATTGCACGGGTTGGCCTTAATGAGAAAGAAGCAAAGCAAAAGGGTATCGCTTACGAAGTCACTCGCTATGATTTAAGTGATTTAGATCGTGCGATTACAGATGGGGCTGCACAGGGCTTTATAAAGATTTTAACAAAACCCAATAAAGATTCTATTTTAGGAGTCACCATCGTTGGTGAGCATGGTGGTGAGTTAATGGCAGAGTTTGTACTAGCGATGAAATATAACCTTGGGCTTAATAAAATCCTAGCAACCATACACACCTACCCTACATGGGCCGAGGCAAATAAATACACCGCAGGAGAATGGAAGCGCGCTCATGCGCCTGAAAAAATATTAAAATGGGTAGAGCGATACCATCACTGGAGACGATAAAGTGCGCGCTTTTATTTGTATATTTTTTTTGGTTATTAGCTTTGCTACTTCTGCGGATGAGATAAATCACAAGGTATGGGACGAGCTATTAAAGAAATATGTGAGCTTAACTACTGATAAAAAATCAACCGTTGTAGATTATCAAGGTTTTTTAGATGATAGGCAAAAATTAACCCAGTACTTAAATAACGTATCATCAGTTAAAAAAATAACCTTTGAGAGTTGGGATAAAAATACACAGCTGGCTTTTTTAATAAATACCTATAATGCATTTACTATTGATTATATTTTAACAAAATGGCCTTCTATACAATCCATTAAAGAGTTAGGTGGTTTTTTTTCTTCTCCGTGGTCTAAAAAAATAATACCTTTGTTTGATGATTTATATTCATTAGATAATATTGAGCATGATTTTATTAGAGGTACAGAGAGCTTTTCTGAGCCTCGTATACACTTTGCCGTTAATTGTGCCAGTATTGGTTGTCCGGCATTACGCCCTGAGGCTTATATGGGTGAAAAGCTATCTACCCAGTTAGAAGAACAAACTATTTTATTTTTGTCAGACACTTCGCGGAACTATTTATCTAAAAACACATTGAAAGTCTCACCCATTTTTAAATGGTATAAAAAAGACTTTACGAGTGGTTGGAATAATCTATATTCACTAGAAGAGTTCTTAACTCATTACTCAGAAGCTC
Source organism: uncultured Spongiibacteraceae bacterium (assembly GCA_965369155.1). Classification (GTDB taxonomy): domain Bacteria; phylum Pseudomonadota; class Gammaproteobacteria; order Pseudomonadales; family CBDUPS01; genus CBDUPS01. The sequence goes on along the minus strand of CBDUPS010000115.1, from coordinate 1,126 downwards.
TAAATTTAACAGACGAAGAAAAGAATGCGCTATTAAACCGTAAAATAAAAATAGAGTTTTTGGGTTATGATTGGCAGCTTAATAAAAAATAAAAGGCCTAGTTTGAGTGTTATCGTTCCTTTACTTAATGAGATGGAAGGGCTGCCCGACCTGCTAGCTCATTTACAGATATTTAAAAATAAAGGTGTTGAGGTTGTTTTAGTTGATGGTGGTAGTGCTGATGGCACGGTTGATACTGTAAAACAAGCCGGCTTTACTATAATTAACTCGAATAAGGGGCGAGCAGCACAAATGAATGCTGGGGTTAAATATGCAACGGGAGATATTTTTTTATTTCTCCATGCTGATACATTAATTGAACAAGCGGCGGGGAGTGATGAATTAGTTTGGGGCCGATTTAATGTTCAACTTGATAGCAATAAAGTTATTTTTTCAGTGATTAGTTTTTTTATTAATTGGCGATCTTATTTAACGGGTATTGCAACAGGTGATCAGGCTATTTTTATTAATAGGGTGCTTTGGGATTCTGTGGGTGGTTTTCCACAGCAAATGCTAATGGAAGATATTGAAATTTGTAAACGGTTAAAAAATAAAGCGCAGCCTGTTTGTTTTAAAGAAAAAGTGATCACGTCAGCAAGGCGTTGGCATAAATACGGTGTGTGGCAAACTATTTTTTTAATGTGGCGCTTGCGGTGGTTATATTGGCGCGGGGTGTCTGCAGAAAAATTAGCAGAGTATTATCAATGAATAATATACATATTATTATTTTTGCTAAAACACCATTGGCAGGTGTTGCTAAAACGCGACTTATTCCCGCATTAGGTAAATTGAAGTCAGCTGAGTTGGCAGAAAAAATGTTTGCTTACACATTACAAGAAGCATTAGCTGCCAATGTTGGTACAGTAGAGTTGTGTTTATCACCTAGTAAGCATCATCCTGTTTGGCAAAAATTTACTCTTCCCAAAAATGTTGTGGTCTCTGAACAAGGTGAGGGTGACCTAGGTTGTCGAATGGCAAGGGTAAGTAAAGTAGCGTTACATAATAATAACTCGGTTTTACTTATGGGTACCGATTGCCCTGGATTAAATAAAGAGGTTATAAAAAAAGCGGCACAGAGTTTACAAGA
>CBDUPS010000114.1:0-5705 GCA_965369155.1 uncultured Spongiibacteraceae bacterium | reverse complement strand
TAAGCCTCTTGATGGCATGGGAGGCTCCTCTATTTTTCGCTGTAAAGTTGGTGACCCTAACACCTCCGTCATTTTAGAAACATTAACCGAACATGGAACCATTCCCATCATGGGGCAAAAATTTTTACCCGAAATCATCTATGGGGATAAACGAATTTTGCTCGTTAATGGCGAGCCTGTCCCTTACTCCTTAGCGCGTATTCCTAAAAAGGGGCAAACCAGAGGTAACTTAGCTGCAGGAGGAACTGGTGTTGCACAACCTCTTTCTGATAGAGACTGATGGATTTGCCAACAAGTAGCCCCCGAGCTAAAAAGACGCGGTTTATTATTTGTTGGACTGGATATTATTGGCGATTACCTCACCGAAATAAATGTCACCAGCCCAACCTGTATTAGAGAAATTGATAAGGCATACCAGACCGATATAGGTGGCCTTTTAATAAACTGTATTGAGGAAAAGCTAAGCCTGCGATGAGTTACTCTCTTTCAAATATGCTGCCTCGTTTTCGCCAAGAAGACCGCTTATTAGTTACCTGTCTTATTGCGATAGCAATCCATGCTTTTGTTATTTTATGTGTCACATTTTCTCTAGAAATCTCAGTAATACGTCCACCAAGACTAGAAATAACCTTAGCCCAAAACCCTTCTAAAGCAGTAGAGAACGCTGAGTTCATTGCCCAAGCCCACCAAGAAGGTAGCGGTGATTTATCGCAGAAATCTCGTATGACCACTGACCATATTGCTCCTATCTCAGACCGCCAAATTAGAGAGTCCTCTTTAGCGCCACCAATACCTCAAGCCGCAGCCCCAAAACCTGAGGATAACAACAGAGTGATTGTTAGCACTAGCAAAACCATCAACCCCTTTAAGAATGATTTAACACCCAACAAAGAAAAAACCGAGTTTGAGCAGATTGAGCAAAAAATACAGTACCTAGAGAGACACATTGAAATTTCAAGCCTAGAAGCTCAGTTAAGCCGATTACAGCAAGAGTACAGCAAGCTACCCCGCGTCTATAGGATGACCTCGTTATCTACCCGTGCCGAAGAGGACGCTGCCTATTTATTTGGCTGGCAAAAACGCATAGAGCGCATCGGAAACCTGCATTATCCTCGCCAAGCACTACAACAAAATATTACGGGGAATGTACGTATACTGGTGGCGATTAAAGCCGATGGTAGTGTTCACGAAACACAAATTCTACAATCATCTGGCCACAAAATTTTGGATAACGCCGCCCTTGCCACGATTGAACTTGCTGCCCCCTTTCAAGCTCTTCCCCCCGCTATTAGAAAAAAGGGCGACATATTAGAAATTATTCGCACATGGAAGTTCTCTAACACCTTAAACACAGAGCAATAATGATCACTCACTTAACAAACGCACCTTGTTAATTTTATTCTCGCCCCCATCATATCTACCATGACTAATACTTCTATCAACTGCCTCAAAAACCATTTCCTGCTCGCCATGCCAGAAATGAACGATACGCTTTTTAAACAATCACTTATTTATATCTGTGAACATGATTTTAAAGGCGCTTTAGGCCTGATCATCAATCACCCTAGTAACCTTTGCTGGGATGAGTTATTCGCACAATTAAATATTAACCCGAAGCAGAAAAACCCACAGCCTGTTCTTATTGGCGGGCCGGTCTACCCTGATCGCGGTATTGTTTTGCATAGCAACCGCTCTCAAAGGCAATGGCAATCGTCTATGCTGGTCACCGAAAACATTTGCTTAACGGCTTCTGTTGATATTATTCAAGCCTTGGGAGAAAACACCCTAGAAGAAGATGCCATTATTGCAGTGGGTTACTCTAGCTGGGGAGCAGGGCAATTAGAGGCTGAAGTGGCGGAGAATGCATGGCTTACTATTCCTGCTACCGATGACATCATCTTCTCTCCACACCTTGATAAAAAGTTACTCTTAGCCGCCAAACAGCTCGGCATTAATTGGCACACCATTAGCAGAGGTTATGGAAATGCCTAATCGCACTATTATGGCTTTTGATTATGGCACCCAAAATATTGGTGTGGCTATTGGCCAGGAAATGCTAAAACAAAGCAATCCACTCACAACCCTAAAAGCCACTGATGGTATCCCCAATTGGGAAGACATCGGTAAACTTGTCGAAGAATGGCAACCTCAACTTTTTGTCGTAGGCCTGCCCTTAAACATGGATGGCAGTGATAGCGACATAAGTGTACGAGCCAAAAAATTCTCTCGCCGATTATTAGGACGATTTCAAATAGAATCTACACTAGTTGATGAACGGCTAAGCTCTTTTGAAGCTGAACAATACATAAAAAAACTCCCCGTTAAAACGAGGAGCTCTTTATCTGTAGATGCCGTCGCGGCTGCCTTTATTTTAGAGAGTTGGTTTTCGCAAACAACTACTAATAACAACTAAAATAGCTAGCGTAATAACCCACCGCCCATTCCAGTACCACGATCTAGCTTTTCATCGGCCTCTACTTCAAGCCCTGCTGCTGCGCTCTCTAATTTATCTAATCGGTTATCACTACCTAGTTTAATCATTAAGCGTAAGTCGTTGGTTGAATCCGCATGAGCCAATGCATCTTCATAGGTAATTTCGCCACCGGCATATAACTCATACAATGCTTGGTCAAAGGTTTGCATACCTATTTCGCGAGATTTTTTCATCAACTCTTTTAGTGCAGGCACATCACCCTTACGAATCAAATCTGCCGCTAACGGTGAATTAAGCATAACCTCGATAACCGCACGACGGCCTTTGCCATCAGGTGTAGGGAGAAGCTGCTGCGCCACCATAGCTTTAAGGTTTAATGATAAGTCCATCCAAAGTTGTGCATGGCGCTCAGATGGAAAAAAGTTAAGAATACGATCAAGGGCTTGGTTCGCGTTATTAGCATGCAGTGTACAAAGACATAAATGCCCTGTTTCAGCAAAAGTAATCGCATGCTCCATAGTTTCTTGGCTACGAACCTCACCAATTAAAATAACATCAGGCGCCTGTCTTAACGTATTTTTAAGAGCCACTTCAAAGCTCTCTGTATCAATACCCACCTCACGCTGAGTCACAATACAGCCTTGGTGTTGGTGGACGAATTCGATAGGATCCTCAATCGAAATAATATGACCCTTACTATTTTTATTACGGTGGCCAAGCATTGCAGCAAGAGATGTAGATTTACCGGTACCCGTCGCACCCACAAAAATAATTAAGCCCCGCTTGGTCATGGCTAATTCTTTAATAATCGGCGGCAAGCGTAAGTCATCAACTAGAGGAATCGTTGTTTCAATACGACGCAATACCATACCCGCAAGGTTACGTTGATAAAATGCACTGGCACGAAAACGACCAATCCCACGGGCACTAATCGCAAAGTTAAGCTCTCGGCTTTTTACAAAGTCTTTACGCTGTGCTTCTGTCATCACCCCAAGTACCGTTTCTCGGGTTTTTTCAGGACTTAATGGCGTGTTGGTAACCGGAACAACCTTACCATTTACTTTCATGCTAGGGGGAACACCGGCAGTTATAAATAAATCCGAAGCGCCCTTCTCTACCATTAATTTTAGCAATTTGTCGATATCAATCATTACGATCCCCTATCGTTATTATTATAGTTAGCATTACAAACTCAAGACACTTGTGTGCTAAAAGTTCTCTGGCATTTTTGCTTTTTCTCTAGCAGTTTCACGGCTAATTAAACGCTTAGCAACTAATTCTTCCAAGCATTGGTCTAGGGTCTGCATACCAATCGAACTACCTGTTTGGATAGCAGAGTACATTTGCGCTACTTTTGCCTCACGAATTAAGTTACGAATAGCTGGAGTGCCTCGCATAATTTCATGAGCGGCTATTCGCCCACCACCGGTTTTTTTCATTAAGGTCTGTGATATAACCGACTGCAATGATTCTGATAGCATAGACCGAACCATGTCTTTCTCTGCCGCAGGGAATACGTCAATAATCCTATCAATGGTTTTTGATGCAGATGTGGTATGCAAGGTACCAAAAACCAAGTGACCGGTTTCCGCCGCCGTAAGTGCAAGACGGATTGTCTCCAAATCTCGAAGCTCACCGACTAGAATAATATCCGGATCTTCCCGTAGCGCAGAGCGTAGGGCCTCATTAAAGCCATGGGTATCTTTATGTACTTCACGTTGGTTCACCAAACACTTCTTACTTTGGTGAACAAACTCGATGGGATCCTCAATAGTTAAAATATGCTCGTAACGATTATCATTAATAAAATCAATCATTGCTGCCAGTGTGGTTGATTTACCCGAACCCGTAGGCCCTGTCACTAAAACTAAGCCTCGCGGTACAGAGGAGATATCTTTAAACACGTCCCCCATACCTAAATCATCCATCGTTAATACTTTGGAGGGAATCGTTCTAAAAACGGCACCAGAACCACGGTTTTGGTTAAAGGCGTTTACCCTAAAACGTGCAATACCTGGCACTTCGAAAGAGAAATCCGTTTCCAGAAACTCTTCATAATCTTTACGCTGTTTATCGTTCATGATTTCATAGATAAGTGCATGAACTTCTTTATGCTCCATCGGAGGCAAGTTAATACGACGCACATCGCCGTCAACCCGAATCATTGGCGGCAAGCCCGCCGATAAGTGTAAATCTGATGCTCCCTGCTTAGCACTGAAGGCCAAAAGTTCTGTAATATCCATGACAACCTCTTGATACGCTGATTGATAACCTGCATTGTGTCGCAAGTCGTTTTATAATAATTGTGTTCTGATTATAGACACTTCTACGCGTTGTAAAACCATCTGCGCTTTTTTCTTACGAGTTTTGGTCACAAATGCCTTCTATTTCTAAAAACATTCAACACATTCAACATATAATTACACAAAAACAGGTAGCAAATACAGATTTACCTGACATCACCCTCGTTGCCGCTAGCAAAACACAGTCTCCATCAAGCATTGAGCAAGCTCTTGAGGCAGGAATCACCCATTTTGGGGAAAATTATGTTCAAGAGGCTAAGGAAAAAATTGATGCTTTAGCGCATCTACCGATACAGTGGCATTTTATCGGTGGCATTCAAAGCAACAAAACCCAAACTATTGCCAATATATTTCACTGGGTTCATAGCATCGATCGAGAAAAAATAGCTCAACGACTTAATGATCAAAGAGCAGATCATTTACCCGCGCTGCAATGCTGTATTCAAGTTAATATTTCAGCAGAAAGTAGAAAGCGTGGTGTCTCTATTAATAATGTGCTGCCTTTGGCTCAACATATCGCACAAATGCCTCATCTACAATTAAGAGGGTTAATGGCTCTGCCTATAGCAACAAGCAACCCCGATTTACAAAAGAGAAATTTTGTAAAAATGGCCGAACTTTTTAGCCGTTTACAGGTACAATTCCCCCAAATTGATACACTTTCTATGGGCACCTCAGCAGATATGGAAAGCGCCATTGATGCAGGTGCTAATTTAATTCGTATTGGTACTGGGATTTTTGGCCCCAGAAAACAAAAAAAGACTTGAGAGTACTATGGTAAATACCCCGTTAATTACATTTATTGGTGCCGGCAATATGGCTGGAGCGATTATTGGTGGCCTAATACAGCAAGGCTATCCTGCTGATAACATCACCGCCTGTGACCCTTACCTTCAATCCCTTGAAAAGCTAGCCCGTACAACCGGCATAAAAACAAGTACCGATAACCACGAGGGGGTTAAAAATGC
>CBDUPS010000113.1:0-5706 GCA_965369155.1 uncultured Spongiibacteraceae bacterium | reverse complement strand
ATTCCACTTGGAAGATTTGAAGCATCAATATTAACCGAGTAATTCCCAGCTGATTTATATCCATCGACTAAATTGATTACTTCTTTTCCTAACACATCATATATTTTTAATTTTAATGAATGAGGGTTATGACAATCACTACAAACGACTCCTGCCTGATACATTTTACTTTGCATAAATGAACCCGTCACAAACACCTCATCACGAACCTGTCCATCGGACCAATAATAATTAGGGGCTATCGTTTGTAATAAAAGCCAATCGTGGAAACGACCGGCCGCAGGAGCAGCCGTGAATGACAAGTCGCACATTGTTCCACTTGCTGATTTTCAATACCTTCAATACGGCTTGCTACGGGTTTATCGTTATCACGCAACCATTGGTTTTCGCTATTAAGCGAAACAATAAGCCCTTTATTTTTATCAGAGGATTTTTTGTTTTTTGTCCAGGCAATATGTTCAGAACCAGGGCCATGGCAAGCTTCACAGTTCACATTAATATCCACCCATTTAGGGTGATAATTTTTAGTATCTTCTGAGTAACCTTTTTCGTAGCCGGTAGAATGACAAGCGGCACAGCGGCGATTCCAATTTTGCGAGAACTGTGTCCAATGTAACGGGTCAGTTGCACTAATTGATTCTTCATATAAAAAGAACCAGCGCTGGCCCCCTTCTGCACTGGGTCTACTATCCCACGCCACACTAAATGCCTGTAGCTGACCGCTGCCATAATTAAGCAAATACTGTTGTAACGGGTACACACCAAAAGTATAGAGTACTTGATACTCTTGAAGCTGCCCCTTGGTATTAGATGTTTCTATCCAAAACTCATCTGCTTTTTTAAAAAAACGAGCCATGGGTTGTTGATTTTTTATTGGTAAGTCTGGCTGAAAAAATGTCGCATTATTAAAATCACCTAACACCGTCATACTATTAGCAGGCTGCATGGCAAGATCATGGTGGGAACCTTGCCATTGAGCCGCCTCCGTTTGATGGCAACCAACACAACTAGTTCCACCTACATATAAAGCCTCTATTTTTAAAACTGGCTCTATTTGAGTTTTAGTTGCCGTAGCATCTAATATTACCGAATTATCGAGCGTTTTTTGCTCACAAGCGATAATTGTAAAAAGTAACATTAGTAAAAGGAATCGTGAAAAAATCATTATTATTCGTCTCATTTACTCGGCTTTATTACACTTAAGCAAGAAACACCATCTATTGGGTTAACAAATGGTTACCTCCCTTTACTTTGTAAATCCCGCCCCCATAATAGTATGTGTTGGAGGTTACTATACAACCAACAATTAATCGCTTTATCAAAAGGAGAATGTTATGAGTGATTTTATTTTAAAGATAGATGCTGCTTGCAGTAATGTTGTTGCTGAGGAAACTACACAATTTCTTATTATCAGCACTTTGTTCGCCGCCTTAGGCTATGTAGTCTTAACGGTTGCATTGTAAACACTAACTAAAGGAGCGGGGATAATAACAATAAATTCCCCCTCACCCTTCCTTTGTCTTCTTTTTTATCTCACTATAGCGCTTCATTAACCTTTTTATTATTTACTGCGCTGTAACTCCATGAAAAAACAAACACTAGAAAATGCTGCTTACGCAAACTTTACCACTTTTCGAAAAACAGGAGTGGCTGTTACCACACCTGTTTGGTTTGCCCCAGCATTAAATAGCACCTCAAAAGAGGTTTATTATATTTTTTCAGCCAATAATGCCGGTAAAGTAAAACGATTACGCAATAGCGGCAAATCCTCTTTAGCTCCTTGTACTGTAACGGGAAAACCACAGGGTGAGACCACCACTGCTCAAAGTCGACTACTCGCCAACTCTGATGATATAAATCATGCATTAAAAGCACTTAATAAAAAATACGGCTGGCAAATGCAAATGACTAATTTTTTCTCAAAAATAAGTGGCAAGTATCACAACAGAACCTACATTGAAGTTACTGTAAAAAAATAATTATTTGCCAATATATTTTAACAGTGCTTTTTCTCCTGAAAAACAAGAGCCTATTGCCGCTATATATTGATACACACCCACCAACTTTCTGCTCATAAAAATAAAGTCTTCTGATGGGGCTGAAAACTCGCTACTTAAACTTTTTTGTACTGCCAATTTTCCTACTCGGCGCGTTAGTTTATTTTTTTGCCAATCATACTGACCTGAGTCATCTAAAATAATATTTTTATCAACGCCATCTTTATTATAGTTAGCCGGCTCTATGGCGGCGATACAAACCGAGGCAAATGCTTTTTGTACCTCTTCAGATATACTACCTTTCAGTATTTTTGCTTCTTTTGAAAACAAAATAACATCTGCTACATCTTTATAATAGCAAGCGGCAATTATTTGTCTGAACGGCTCAATAAAATCAGGGGAGTATTGCTTAACCGCACCAAAATCAAGCAGTACAATTTTATCATCGTCACTTTCTGAAACCCTAATTAAATAGTTACCACTATTAGGATCTGTTTGCACCATGCCCCAAGAAAAAACCTCCTTTAAAAACAACTCTAAAAATATCTCGCCTAATTTGTTTTTTCGTTCTTGAGGTAAGCAACTTATTACCTGCGAGTTAACACGATGACCTTCCTCATAGCTCATTACTAATAATTTATTAGTACAGTATTTTTCAAGCACAAAAGGCACAATAAAGCGATCATCATTTTTTAGTAAATCAGCAACATATTGTGTGGTCTTTTTTTCTTTAATGTAATCGACCTCTTGGCGAAGCATTACCTTAAATTCATTCATCCAATAATCAAATGATTCATCATTTGATAAATAGCCACTTAGCTTAAGCAGCAATGAGAGATCTTTTAAATCACTATCAATAGCTTCTGCAATGCCGGGGTATTGAATTTTTACACAAACCGTCTCTCCAGTTTTCTTTATTATCGCTTTATGCACCTGTGCTAAAGATGCCGCCCCAATAGGTTTTTTATCAAAAATAAATTCATCAAAAAAATCACCTAATTCTTTTTGTAACTCACGCTCTATAACCGCCCAGTCTAATGCTTGAGTATTATCGTTTAGCAGGCAAAGCTCTTTTATCACAACCTCTGGTAATATTTGCGCTCCAAAAACTCCCAGCAACTGACCAACCTTTACAATGCTACCTTTTAACTTGCCTAACTCAGAAACTAAGTAATGTGATTCCTTTTGTAAGCGTTGTTCTTGGCGCTGCTTTTTTTCCTCTTTTGAAAAAAAAGCATCTTGGCACCAACCTACCGCAGAACGAGTACTTGATAAAGCACCAGCCTTTGTTATCGCTAAGCGCCGATCAAATGCTGTGCTTTTTATTTTCTTCATTTAATAGTTCTGCTAAAAGTTCAATCGACTGTTGCTGTTTTAATTGCACCTCTGGATTCCCTAAACTCAAAAAATAGCACCTTAAGTTATCAACAACATGTATTTTATTACTCTCTGTCTGCCAACTAGATGATAAGAAATAAAGCCGTTGCTGAGACTCAAATTCTGCAGCAAGCTCTGCCGCTTTTATTTTTTCGTAAAACACGCTCTGACTCGAAATAGCCTTTACTGTTACTCGAACGCTGCGTAGCGGCTTAATCACACTTTCTTGCCATTGTGTTATTTTCTCACCAGCCTGTAGAACTCTCTTGGCAGTAAACGATATTTTTTGCTTTGCTAGCCACGCAGAAAATAAAATTAAATTTACATCTGCATTCACCTCATCTTGAAGTTGCAAACATAATGTCTGTATTTTATTTACTTGATAAACGGCTAATGAATAATCCCAAAAATCATTAGCCTGCTGGTCTTTATTGATAGTCACTGATTTTTTTTACTTAAGTAACTTCACAATATCTTGCACGAGTCTCTCGATACCTTTTGCCGCCTCGCCCACGGAACCTGCCAACATATAAGCCGGCGTTGTTACTAAATTTTGTGCCTCATCAAAACAGGTTTGCTCTACCGAGCAGTTTTTATGCACACCACCCATTTGCTCAATAGCACTTGCTACCGACTCATCATCGCCTACAGTGCACAGCACACCATCGCCAAACACTCGTTGAGCAATAGCAGGGGCAATACACATTAAACCTACCGGTTTTTTTCTCTGTTGCATGCCTTGTAAAAAATTCAGCACATCCGTTTGTACGGTGCATTCACTACCTTTAAAAGCAAAGTCACTTAAATTTTTTGCCACACCAAACCCACCGGGAACAATCACTGCTGCATAATCATTAGGATTTTGTGATGCTAAATCAACAATATCTCCACGGCATATTCTGGCAGCCTCCGTTAATACATTACGGCTTTCTTGCATTTCCTCACCATTTAAATGATTAATTACATGGTGCTGGGCAATATTAGGTGCCATACATTGGTAAGCAATATTCGCCTGATCTAAATACAACATTGTTAATACAGCCTCATTAATTTCTGATCCATCAAAAACACCAGAGCCTGCTAGAATAAGAGCAACTTTCATAGAACACCTCTTTTTCACCGTTTTACTATTAAGGCGCTATCATAACACTAACAAAAGCCAATCATAACAAGACTACCCGCAGATAGCGGGCATGATTGTTCTTGCAAAAACGTCAAGCTTCCGTACTATAATCCTGTATTCTTACTTATTAATAATAAACAAAAATATCGGCCACAATTATGGAAATTCCAGGCTACGAAATTATTCGTGAACTCGGTAAAGGAGGCATGGCAACCGTCTACCTTGCCACACAGTTGTCTTTTGATCGCAAGGCTGCGGTAAAAGTCATGGCTCCAGCACTAGTTGCTGATGAGACCTATGGTCAGCGTTTTCTCCGCGAAGCTAAGATTGTAGCGAAGCTTTCACACCCTCATATTGTCCCAGTATTTGATGTAGGCGTTGTAGGTGATTATCACTATATTTCTATGGAGCACTTAACCGGCGGCGAACTGTCTGACTGGATAAAATCTGGCGTTAATGTTGCCGAGGCTGTCACCATCACCGAGCAAATTGGTAAGGCATTGCATTACGCTAATTCAAAAGGTTATGTACACCGCGACATTAAACCCGACAACATTATGTTCCGCGAAGATAACTCCGCGGTATTAACCGATTTTGGTATTGCTCGCCCACAAATTAGTGATGAACAATACACCATGAGTGGCACTGTGGTGGGCACACCTAAGTACATGGCTCCCGAACAAGCCCGCGGTTTAGAGGTTGATGGCCGAGCCGACTTATATTCATTGGGTGTGGTGTTCTACGAAATGTTAATGGATAAAGTTCCCTATGAGGGTAACGACCCAATGGCTGTGGGCATTATGCATATTCGCGACCCTATCCCTACGCTTCCTAGAGAGTTTGCCTATTTTCAGGGCTTTTTAAATAAAGTTATGGCCAAAAAACCCGAAGACCGTTACCAAAATGGTATGGAAATGGCTAAAGCGATACGGGAAATTTTTACCAATAAACCTGATATTACCGATCAGCCCATTATTATAGACACCTCAAAACTCTCCTTAGCTGATGCCCAAACCCCACATACCGAGGCGACCGGCCAAAGCCAAGCTACAACTGAGCTAAAGATTCCCGCACAACTCACCCATTCCGAAGAAACCGTAAAAAAAATGGGCGGGCTTTCTAAAAAGTATCACCTTAAATTTAATCTCGTTTGTGAAGATAGCATGCAATTTGGTGTGCAGTTCTCCAAAACAACTACCCTGTTACTCG
>CBDUPS010000112.1:0-5728 GCA_965369155.1 uncultured Spongiibacteraceae bacterium | reverse complement strand
ATTTTTTATTTTGTTAAGTGGTTGTACAGCAATACCTGAGGGCATTGAGCCGGTCACTGGTTTTGATGGACAACGCTATATGGGTAAGTGGTATGAAATCGCCCGGCTCGATCATTCTTTTGAGCGAGGCTTAACTCAAGTAAGTGCTAATTATACAGCGGAAGATAATAAGATCACTGTTTTAAATACAGGTTACTCTGCGGCAGATAACAAATGGAAGGAGGCAGAAGGCAAAGCCTTTTTTGTAGGAGACAAAACCACAGGCCATTTAAAAGTTTCATTTTTTGGGCCATTTTATAGCTCTTACATTGTATTTTATTTAGATAAGGATTATCAGCACTCTCTAGTAACAGGCTACAACAAAGATTACTTTTGGATTTTATCCCGCGATAAAACACTAACTGAAAAAAAATATAACGAGCTAGTGGCTATTGCCAAGGCTAAAGGCTTTGCGGTAGATAAACTAATACGGGTAAAGCAAAATTAATCGTATTACTGCATACGGGAGGAAAAATCCCAAGCATTGATGTTTTCAATCTCAATACCAATCGCATATTCATCAGCACTACGACTGTTAAGCCAAGTGGCTAATGCTTGATTGGTATTACCTAAGTACCGTTCAATTAGTTGCTGTAATACCTGTGGGCCTTTATTTTTATCAAGGCTCACTACGCCTTTTCCTCTAACCCCTTTGTAGGGAATATTATTGTCGGATATTTCAAAACCACAGTGAGATTGCTTGTTAAGCAAGCGTACAATATGAGATTTTTTATGGCTCGCACACCATAGCGTGCCGTTATCGTAAAAAAACCAAAGTGAACAAATAGCGGGGAAGCCCTCGTTATCAATACAGGCAATTCTTGCGGGGCTTACCTGTTGATGCAAAAAGCCTTCAATCGTTTTTTTATCCCAGCTACTTTGTGGATTAATATTCATCAGCTTACACTCAAATGGCTTTTACGAATAAAAGGGTTTAATAGCCTGGTAAAAAAGCCAGTAAACTGAATAGGTGCATCCATTACCATTAAGCAGATACATTCTTCATCATTAGTGACTACCGGGTTGTGCTTATGTCTTGCATCACGAAATATATAATCCCCCGCATGATAAATGCCATCTTCATCAGAATAACTTCCCTTAAGCACCACGGTAATCTCATCACCTGTATGTTGATGGTGGGGCATAGAACCACCGGGCTTTATTCGAGCAAGGGCAACTTTTGCCCCATTGGTATCGGTGCAAATAGCGGATAAGCGCACACTGGTACTAATCGCATTCCATTTTAACTTTTCAATAGAATCAGGAATAAACTGTGATAAACAACGGGGCACAAAAGACTCTTTAGGAGAGACTTTTTTACTGCTTTCTTGGTTTACCGGTATTTGGCTAATTTTTTCTAAAGTCGTATTAAGAAGATTTTTTGACACAGAAATATCATTAAGCTGTTTAAAATGATTACCGGCAACGGTGGATAAACGCTGTGCTTGTTGCTGGCATAACAGGCAATGCTCTAAGTGGGCAGAGATACAAACTGCACGGCTCATCGGTAGTGCCCCGGCGCTGTATTCAACCAGTTGATTGATGGTGGGGTGATTAGTGTGTTGTTGGTGATTCATACAAAAGACTCCATAAGTACCTGCAGTTTTTGTAGGGACAGACGAATACGGGATTTTATTGTGCCTAAGGGAACATACAATTCATCAGCGGCTTCTTGGTGGGTTTTACCTTCAATAAAAACTTTGTAAATAGTTTGAGATTGCTCTTGGGGTAATTGCTTAAGACCTTCTTTAATACGGCTCTCTAAACTGTCGTTGTAGCTATTAGAAAAAGGGCTTGGGGTATCATCAACCATATCTTGAAAGATAATATCTGGGTCCATATTGCTTAAAAAGCGGCCATTTTTACGAAAATAATCAATGCGAGAGTTACGAGCCAGGGTAAATACCCAAGTGCTTAATGAGGCTTTTTCGGGGTTAAAGGTATGAGCCTTTGTCCACACCTTAACCATAACCTCCTGCGCTAACTCATCAGCCAGTAAATAGGCACCGGGCTGCGCTGCCAAACTATAGGCTTTAAGTTTGGGGGCAAAGTATTCAAATAGCGTGGTAAATGCTTCTTTATCTTGTTTGGATGCCACTCGTTCAATGCATTGTTTTAGCATTGTTGAGTGATCACCATCGGGACTTTCAACGTCGCTCACTAATTGTCCTACCATTATTGGATAACCTTCACCTTAGTATAAGTGGTTTTAGCTATTTACGCAGAAACAACCTGTCTGGATCACTTAGCCCTATGGTTTTATTAAGTGATCTAATCGCAGTGTTGCTGCGTAAAGAATGTATATGTCATCGATATTGCAAAAAAGGTATAACTGTATGGAAAAGTCTCAACCAAAACACGCTATTGAGAACTTTAAAGCCTATTATCGTAATCCATTAAGGTCTTACGGATTAACTCTAAGCGATGTTTACCATGATGGGGTGGTGTTTGTAGATCCCGTACATCGACTGCAAGGGCTTGATGCCTTAAGTAGCTATTTTGAAAAAATGTTTCATTCCTTAAAAGAGTGTCGGTTTGAGTATCTTGACGAAGTTATTGGCGAAAACTCAGCTTATATAAAGTGGGATATGCATTTTCATCACCCTCGCATTAGTAGCGAGGTAATTACCCTGCGTGGGGTGACGCATATTGGTTTTGACGACAAGATAACCTATCACGAAGATTTTTATGATATGGGTTCAATGTTGTATGAACATTTGCCGGTAATGGGGCGTTTAACTCGCTATGTAAAATCACGAGTTGCGGTGCATTAGAATAATGGAAAAAACAGTTTGGATTACAGGGGCAAGTTCTGGAATTGGTTTGGCATTAGTTAAACAATATGCCAGTAGTGGCCATATAGTTTTAGGTAGCTCTCGTACCCAGCCGGCAGACACTATATTTGATACGTCATCAGTGCATTGGTTGGCATGTGATGTGACAAGCCTAGACGACTTACAAAGAACAGAGCAAGAGATACAAAAAAGGTTTGGTTTTATCGACCTTTGTATTATTAATGCAGGGAGCTGTGAGTATGTAGATTCATTGCCTGTCGATACCAATCAATTAAGACAGTTATTTGAAATTAATTTTTTTGCCGCAGTTAATACCGCCAACAGTGCCATGACACTTTTCCCCAGTGGAGGAGGTCGTTTGGCTGTGGTTTCCTCTCAAGCTATTTTTGCCCCTTTTGCAAAAGCGCAAATGTATAGCGCGAGCAAAGCGGCATTGAGTGCTTTTTTTAATAGCTTTCGAGTAGACGCTGCTAAACATAATGTAGCAGTAACACTGTTATATCCTGGCTTTGTAAAAACGCCATTAACTGATAAAAACCAATTTACTATGCCTTTTTTGTTGTCATCTGATGATGCGGCGCAGCGTATGTACCGTGCTATAGACAAAGGCAAACGACATAGCATCTTTCCGTTACGGTTAGCGTTGCTATTAATGTTAAGCAAAATATTTCCTAACAGGTGGGATAAAAAAATGGGAAAGCAAAAAAATGCAAAGAATTAAAACGGCAGTTATTGGCTCGGGTATTTCTGGGTTAACTGCAGCGTACTTATTAACTAAACACCATCATCACGATGTAACCGTTTTTGAAAAACAAGATCGGTTGGGTGGTCATACGGCAACCAAGCAAGTGCAGCATAATGGTAAAGATTATGCTATTGATACCGGTTTTATTGTATTTAATGATTGGACCTATCCTAACTTTATACGCCTAATGGATGAGATTGGTATTAACAGTAAAGCAACCAAGATGGGTTTTAGTGTTAAAGAAAATAAAACCGGTTATGAATATGCCGGTAATTCATTGTCAGCATTATTTGCAAAAAAATCAGCAGTTTTTTCTTTAAAACATTGGCAGATGTTACGGGATATTGTTCGATTTAATCGTAATGTTTTGGCAGCATTAGAGAGCAAGTCTTTAAGATCAGACATGACCCTTGGTGAATATCTTGTTAAAGAAAAATATTCCCAAGCATTTACCCAGCGTTATTTGATTCCTATGGGTAGTGCTATATGGTCTTCTTCTACAGATGACATGTACCAATTTCCTTTAGTGTTTTTTGCCCAGTTTTTTAAAAACCACGGCTTGCTTAATATTAAAAACAGACCGCAATGGCGTGTTATTGAGGGTGGTTCTAGCCAATATATAAAGCCACTGAGCAAACCCTTTGCTGAGCATATTGTGTTAAATGCCAATATAAAAAAAGTTACACGAGAAGCAGGACAGGGGATTATTGAATTTACTGATAAAAACTCACAATGCTTTGATCAAATAATTTTTGCCTGCCATAGCGATGAGGCGTTAGCACTTTTAGGCGATCCATCAAAAAAAGAATTCGATATATTAGGTGATATAACCTATAAAAATAATGAAGTAGTTTTACACACAGATGACTCGTTATTACCTAAAAACAAAGTGGCGTGGTCGAGTTGGAACTATCATTTATTTGCAGAGGGTAGCAGGCCTCCTGCGCTGACTTATAATATGAATATCTTACAAGGCATTAAAAGTGATACGGCTTTTTGCGTTACCCTAAATGCTAGGCAAAGTATAAATCCTAAAAAAATAATCGATACCTTTAATTATAGCCACCCAATGTTTACCCAAAAATCATTAGCGGCACAAAATCGGTGGCCTGAAATAAACGGCGTAAATAACACATGGTTTTGTGGCGCTTATTGGGCTAATGGATTTCATGAAGATGGTTGTAGCAGTGCCGTTCGGGTAGCTCGCTCATTAGGTGTTAAATGGTGAAGGCATTAGAAAGTTGTTTTTATCGTGGCACTATTCGTCATAGGCGTTTTACCCCAGCAGATAATCACTTTACTTATCCAGCTTGCATGGCATATATCAATATAGATAAGTTAGAGACTTTATTTACAGGGCGCTGGTTTTTTGCACTGAATAAAAAAGCCTTAGTCAGTTTTAATACAGGTGACTATCTGCCAGACAAGCAATTTTCTTTGCGGCAATATATAGATGGGATTTTAGCAAAAGAAAAAATTCCCAAGCCCAAAACAATTATGCTGCTAACCCATCTTAAGTTTTTTGGGTTTGGCATTAACCCTATTAGCTGTTACTACTGCTTTAACGATAACGATAAACTTATAGCGATAGTTGCGGCGGTGACTAACACACCATGGCAAGAAACTATTCATTATGTGCTTTCTTGTGATCCAAACCAAAAAAACCAGCGTATTAATTTTAATAAGCTAATGCATGTATCGCCTTTTAATTATATGGATATGAATTATCAGTGGCGTAACAATCTGCCAGAACAAACATTAGCC
Source organism: uncultured Spongiibacteraceae bacterium (assembly GCA_965369155.1). Taxonomy (GTDB): domain Bacteria; phylum Pseudomonadota; class Gammaproteobacteria; order Pseudomonadales; family CBDUPS01; genus CBDUPS01. The sequence goes on along the minus strand of CBDUPS010000112.1, from coordinate 385 downwards.
ATACATATCAATTGTATTAACCAAGACAGTAAAAAAATAATGGATGCGACTCTAACTATGAAAAGAGTCGCTTGGAATACAAAGAGTAAGTGGTCTGTATTTTTGAGTAAGCCATTAAATACTTGGATAGTGGCGTATCGTATTTATTGGCAGGCTTTAAAACTTTGGTTAAAGAACGTGCCATTTGTACCTAGCCCCATAAAATAAAAATAGGAAGTAGTTATGAAAACAGCAAATATGTCAGACATGGTCGGATCATTAAATAAGGCCTGTGTAGACTTAGATGTTGATGATCGTTATCAAAAATGGCTTTTTTCTTTGTTAAAAAAAATAGATAAGGGCAGATTGCGAATTATTTATCAGGGCAAGTATTATGATTTTGGTT
>CBDUPS010000111.1:0-5736 GCA_965369155.1 uncultured Spongiibacteraceae bacterium | reverse complement strand
GCGTTTATTAGAACCTGTAATGGCTCGTCCACGGCGACCGTTATCTAACAACGCATCTACCGACTCTTGTAGCATACGTTTTTCGTTACGCACGATAATGTCAGGGGCGTTAAGATCTAACAAACGCTTCAAACGATTATTACGGTTAATCACCCGGCGGTATAAGTCATTCAAATCAGATGTTGCAAAACGTCCACCATCTAATGGTACAAGGGGTCTTAAATCTGGCGGTAAAATAGGTAGTACTTTTAATACCATCCACTCAGGTTTATTACCCGAAGCCTCAAATGCTTCTAAAAGCTTTAAGCGCTTGGTAAGTTTTTTCATTTTTGTTTCAGATGATGTTGAGGGGATCTCTTCATCACGAATACGCTTAATTTCACTTTCTAAGTGAATTTCTTGCATTAAGCCTTGTAATGCTTCTGCGCCCATTAGTGCCACAAAATCATCACCAAACTCTTCCATCGCATCGTAATACTGCTCATCAGTCAGCAACTGGCCTTCTTCAAGATCCGTGGTTCCCGCATCAATAACCACATACGATTCAAAGTATAAAATCCGCTCAATATCACGAAGAGTCATATCGAGTAACAAACCAATACGAGAAGGAAGTGACTTTAAAAACCAAATATGTGCAACAGGACTTGCAAGCTCAATGTGCCCCATACGCTCACGACGTACACGAGCTAAAGCTACTTCTACTCCACACTTCTCACAAACCACACCACGATGCTTTAAGCGCTTATACTTACCGCACAAACATTCATAGTCTTTTACTGGCCCAAATATCTTAGCGCAGAACAATCCATCTCGCTCTGGCTTAAACGTTCGATAGTTAATTGTCTCTGGTTTTTTCACTTCACCAAATGACCAAGAACGGATCATCTCAGGAGATGCTAATCCAATACGAATTGAATCAAATTCTTCAGGATGTCCCTCAATTTTCATCTTTTTGACTAAATCTTTCAAAGCCTTTCCTCCGCAATATGCGTTTGTTGGCTAGTATTGCTAAGCAATAACTAGCCTTGCTGTACTTACAGTCCGCTCAATTAGTCGTTATCTAAGTCGATGTCTATCCCCAAGGATCTGATCTCTTTAATCAGTACATTGAAGGATTCTGGCATTCCCGCTTCCATTCTATGATCACCATCCACGATATTCTTATACATTCGTGTACGACCATTAACATCGTCAGATTTAACTGTCAGCATTTCTTGTAGAGTATATGCCGCACCATAAGCCTCTAGCGCCCATACTTCCATCTCACCAAAACGCTGACCACCAAACTGAGCCTTACCACCTAATGGCTGCTGCGTCACAAGACTATAAGAACCGGTAGACCGAGCATGCATTTTGTCATCAACCAAATGGTTAAGCTTGAGCATATACATATAACCAACGGTAACCTTACGTTCAAAGGCCTCTCCTGTCCGTCCGTTATAAAGCTGCATTTGACCACTTTCTGGCATATCGGCAAGCTTAAGTAACTCTTTGATTTCTTTCTCATCAGCCCCATCAAAAGCAGCTGTTGCCATAGGCACACCTGCACATAAGTTACCCGCAAGCTCTAAAATTTCTTCATCAGAAAAGTCATCTAATTGCTCAACTCGGCTTCCGCCAGACTGATTATAAACCTTATCCAAAAAGCCCCGAATTTCTGTGACTTTCTTCTGCTCACGGAGCATGCTATCAATCTTTGCTCCTAAGCCTTTTGCTGCTAAACCTAAGTGTGTCTCTAGAATCTGCCCAACGTTCATACGAGATGGAACACCTAATGGGTTAAGAACCACATCAACCGGCTCACCATTCTCATCATATGGCATATCTTCTACAGGCATAATCACCGAGATAACACCCTTGTTACCATGACGACCTGCCATTTTGTCACCCGGCTGAATACGTCTTTTTATCGCAAGATAAACTTTGACGATTTTTAATACCCCAGGGGCTAAATCATCACCGCTTTGTAACTTGCCTTTTTTATGGGCAAAGCGCTTATCTAAATCAGCCTTAAGATCTAACAACTGCTGCTCTGCATCTTCAATAAGCTTATTAAGCTCATCATCAACCATGCGTAACTTAAGCACTTGCTCTAAAACAAGGCTTTGAGCTTGTTCTTTTTTAAGGCTGGCGCCTTTATCAATACCAGCAGGGCCTGTAGCTACTTTTTTACCTACTAACGCATTACGCAAACGATATAAAATAGCGCTTTCAACAATACGGTATTCATCATTTAAATCTTTGCGATAATCTGCTAGCTGAGTAGTCTCGATATCTTTTGCTCTGGCATCTTTCTCTAAACCATCTCGAGTAAATACCTGAACATCAATAACGGTACCTTTAGTACTTGTAGGCACTCGTAAAGACGTATCTTTTACATCAGAGGCCTTTTCACCAAAGATAGCACGTAGCAATTTTTCTTCTGGGGTTAATTGCGTTTCTCCTTTAGGAGTCACCTTGCCCACCAGAATATCACCAGGACCAACTTCAGCACCGATATAAACAATACCAGACTCATCAAGGCTACTTAACGCACCTTCTCCAACATTAGGAATATCGGAGGTGATTTCTTCAGAGCCTAATTTAGTATCGCGGGCAATACAGGTTAATTCCTGAATATGGATACTGGTGAAGCGATCTTCATTCACCACTCTCTCAGAAACTAAAATAGAATCCTCAAAGTTATAGCCATTCCAAGGCATAAAGGCGATACGCATATTTTGCCCTAACGCCAACTCACCCATATCAATTGATGGACCGTCTGCCAAGATATCGCCGCGAAGAATCGCATCACCTTTTTTCACTAAAGGACGCTGATTAATGCATGTATTTTGGTTAGAGCGGGTGTATTTAGTTAAATTATAAATATCAACAACCGTCTCTTGCCCTGCACGAATTTCATCATCACTAACTCGAACCACAATACGACTAGAGTCAACGCTTTCTACATAACCACCACGACTTGCAACCACACAGACACCTGAATCTCGGGCAACTGTACTCTCAATACCGGTACCGACTAATGGCTTCACTGCACGTAACGTCGGAACCGCTTGACGCTGCATGTTAGAACCCATTAATGCACGGTTAGCATCATCATGCTCCAAAAATGGAATCAATGAAGCAGCAATAGACACAATCTGCTGTGCCGACACGTCCATATATTCAATTTTTTCGGGGGGCATAACAGTAAATTCATTCATGTGGCGAACCGCAACGAATTCATCTACAAATCGATTATTCTCATCAACTTGAGCTGAAGCCTGAGCAATCACATTTGCTGCCTCATTAATAGCAGACAAATACTCAATTTCATCGGTTACCTGACCATCAACCACTTTACGGTAAGGGCTCTCTAAAAAGCCGTACTCATTGGTTCTAGCATAAATTGCTAACGAGTTGATCAAGCCAATGTTTGGACCTTCTGGCGTTTCAATAGGACAAACACGCCCGTAGTGCGTTGGGTGAACATCGCGTACTTCAAAACCTGCTCTCTCACGAGTTAAACCACCAGGCCCTAAAGCTGATACACGGCGCTTATGCGTCACTTCAGAAAGAGGGTTATTTTGATCCATAAACTGAGAAAGCTGACTCGAACCAAAGAACTCTTTTACTGCCGCTGCCACAGGCTTCGCATTCACTAGATCTTGAGGCATCAAGCCCTCAGATTCAGCATTACTTAAACGCTCTTTAACTGCTCGCTCAACACGCACCAAACCAACGCGGAATTGGTTTTCAGCCATTTCACCCACAGAACGAATACGACGGTTACCCAAATGATCAATATCATCAACCACACCATGACCATTACGAATGGCCACGATATTTTTAATCACATCCATAATGTCAGACTGATCACCATAACGCTCGTAAAGCTCTTTTCCAAAATCACTCTTCAGCTCAGAGAAATAGCGAGAGTCGTATAATACTCCTGCACCTTCCACTTCGGCACGACCTAGCCGGCGGTTAAATTTCATGCGACCGACAGAGGACAGGTCATAACGCTCCTCAGAGAAGAATAAGTTATGAAATAAATTCTCTGCTGCATCCTTAGTTGGCGGCTCGCCAGGACGCATCATACGGTACAATTCAACCAATGCTTCTAACTGATTATTGGTGGGATCTGCTCTTAACGTATCAGAAATAAACGGGCCACAGTCTAAGCCATGAGTATAAAGCGTCTCGATATCAGTCATACCATTAATAACTAGTTTTTCAAGAACCGCTTCTGTAATTTCTGTATTACATTCAAAGAGTAATTCACCGGTGTCTTTATCAATAACATCATGAGCAAGAGCCCGACCAAGCAAATATTCCGTTGGCGTATCAAGGCGCTCTATCTGCGCTTTCTCTAACTGCTTAATATGACGTGCTGTGATACGACGGCCCTGCTCGACAATAATCTCACCTTTGCCATCAACAATATCAAAAGCTGCTACTTCACCACGCATGCGAGATGGTACTAATGCCATTGAAATAGACTGATCTTCACCTAAGTGAAACTTATCTGTCTCAAAAAACATGGCTAGAATTTCTTCGCTTGTATAACCTAAAGCACGCATTAAAATCGTTGCCGGTAATTTACGACGACGATCGATACGAACGTACAACACATCTTTAGGGTCAAACTCAAAATCTAACCACGAACCACGATAAGGGATCACACGAGCTGAATACAGTAGCTTACCCGATGAATGGGTCTTACCTTTATCGTGATCAAAAATAACACCAGGAGAGCGATGTAACTGAGAAACAATAACACGCTCAGTACCATTAATAACAAAGGTACCATTCTCAGTCATCAATGGGATTTCACCCATATAGACTTCCTGTTCTTTTATGTCTTTAATTGCTCGAGGTGTAGAGTCTTTATCATAGATAATCAAACGCACCTTGACGCGAAGTGGAGCCGAATAGGTCACCCCTCGTAACTGGCATTCTTTAACATCAAATGCCGGCTCGCCTAAGACATAACTTACATATTCTAGTGCCGCATTCCCCGAATAACTTTCAATCGGAAAAATCGACCTAAATGCCGCCTGAAGGCCTATCTCTTGTCTTTCAACAATAGGCGTACCTTCCTGCGTGAATTTTTTATAAGAATCCAATTGTATAGAGAGCAAATAAGGCTCATCCATAACAGTAGGTAATTTTCTAAAATCCTTACGGATTCGTTTTTTCTCGGTATACGAGTAACTCATAGCTTTCCCCGTACTATCTATCCACGTTGGATATCAAACACCTCTGGCCACAATAGCTCAGAAGTTTGCTTTCAGCGCAAGTACATTTTCACTGAAAACAGGAAAAGGCTGGCAACAAATGCTACCAGCCCATTTTTCACTAACAGTTCCTGAAAACTGTATCAACCGTCAAACTATTTAAGCTCAACTGTTGCACCAGCTTCTTCAAGCTGCTTTTTAGCTTCTTCAGCATCGGCTTTGCTAACACCAGATTTAACAGTTGCTGGAGCACCGTCAACCATAGCTTTTGCTTCTTTCAAGCCTTCGCCTGTTATTGCACGAACTGCTTTAATAACGTTAACTTTTTTGTCGCCTACAGAAGCAAGAACTACATCAAACTCTGTTTGCTCTTCAGCAGCAGCAGATTCACCTGCAGCAGCAGGAGCAGCAACTGCAACAGCAGCAGCAGCAGATACGCCGAATTTTTCTTCCATCGCTTCAATTAAACCCACGATGTCCATTACACTCATCTCTGCAATTGCATTAAGAATATCAT
>CBDUPS010000110.1:0-5773 GCA_965369155.1 uncultured Spongiibacteraceae bacterium | reverse complement strand
CTCATGGACACGGGCAGACTTAGGGTCAACCTCCAAAGCATTTTCTAAATGTCTCTTTGCAAAAGTGGGCTCATTTTCTTGTAGGTATTTAGCAGCAGCATTCGTATAAACTTGAATTTTTTCTTCTTTATTTCCTTCTTTTTCGTAAGCGGGCTCTTTAATAGTGACACAAGAAGAAAGTGAAAATATTAGCAACAGTAATAGTACTTTTACATTTGTCTTCTTCATTAGTAGTTCCTTCAAAAATTAGAAATGGCAGGCAAAACTATTATGTTATGAGCTGCATAGGTATTTTTGTGTCTGCATTAAGATATTGTTCTTTGTAACGGGCACTACGACGCGTTTTATCTACTACCTGTCCTGCGAGCTGACCACATGCCGCATTTATGTCATCACCACGAGTTGTTCTAATAGGCGCAATAAAACCTTTTCTTATTAAATGATCTTGAAAGCGTTTAACCGATGCAGCATCAGGTCTCTCGTAATCAGAACCGGGAAAAGGGTTAAATGGGATTAAGTTAATTTTGCAGGGAAAATCTTTTAATAAAATCGCCAACTCTCTTGCCAACTCAACTGAGTCATTAACATTTTTTATCAAGGTATATTCAATGGTTGTTACCCGATGAATATCAGGCATTTTTGCCATATAACGCAAGCATGAATCCAACACTTCTTTGATAGGGTATTTTTTATTTAACGGTACTAATGTACTACGCAGTGCATCATTAGGGGCATGTAAAGAGAGTGCTAAAGATACATCGGTTTTATCGGCGAGTTTATCAATGCTAGGAACAACACCTGAAGTACTTACGGTTACCCGCCGCTTACTTAACCCATAAGCGTAATCAGACATCATGATGTTCATGGCATCAACCACATTATCAAAATTCAATAATGGTTCACCCATCCCCATCATAACCACATTGGTAACGACTCTATCGCCTGATGTATTAAATCCATCACCGGCTTTTATTGCCTCCCACACTTGCCCAATAATTTCAGCACTGGTCAAGTCTCGTTGGAAGCCCTGTTTACCGGTCATACAAAAACTGCAATCAACCGAACAACCCGCCTGAGATGAGACACACAATGTAGCGCGGCCTTTGTCTGTTATTAAAACCGACTCGACAATACTGCCACCCTCAATTTCTACCAACCATTTACGAGTTCCATCACGGGACTCCTGAAAAGATAAAATTTTAGGCCCTCTAACTTCCGCAACGACAGCGAGTTTTTCACGCAAGCTTTTACTCACATTCGTCATCTCATCAAAATTCGTTACGCCCTTTTGATGAATCCACTGCATGATTTGTTGTGCACGAAAAGGCTTTTCACCGAGATCGGCAAAAAAGATTCGTAAATTTTCAACTGTCATGCCCAACAAATTAACTTTGTTGGTGATAGCAGATGTCTGTGGTGTATTCGCTGTCATATCAATTAATCATAAAAATTAACTACGGCTACAAATATCAGCATTATTAAAAAAATAGGCTATTTCACGGGCTGCTGATTCAGCACTATCTGAACCATGTACCGCATTAGCATCTATCGACTTAGCAAAATCAGCACGAATAGTTCCGGCTGCCGCCTCTGCAGGATTAGTTGCACCCATAAGTTCACGATTCAACAAAATAGCATTTTCACCTTCAAGTACCTGAACAACAACAGGCCCTGATGTCATAAACTCAACTAATGCCGGAAAAAATGGCCGCCCTTCATGTTCTGCATAAAAACCTTTAGCTAGCGTCTCTGACAAATGCAGCATTTTTAGCGCTACAATTTGTAAGCCAGCCTTTTCAAAACGCGCCACGATCTCTCCAATGGCATTTTTTGCTACTGCATCCGGTTTTATAATCGAAAGGGTTTTCTCTACAGCCATTACTCAATCTCCAAAATCTATACACTAATAAAAAGGCTTTTTAGCCCACAAACACAAACCCGCGATTATACGCGGGTTCACAGGAAAATAGTACGAAAACCCACCCCGTAGTATTAATCCATTTCACTTACCCAAGCCATCTGAATCGCCTCTAGAATCTTTTCTCCACAGCGCTCTGGATCATCTTCAAATCCGTCTAATTCGATAACTCTACGGCGTAATTCAACAAAATTTAGGGTAAATGGGTCATCCGTTGGATACTTATCAGACAACTCAATGGCAATATCATTCACATCACTCCACAACATCATTGCCTCCTTAATGGGCTTCAGACACCATATTGATGGTGTACTTCGGAATTTCTACCACGAGGTCGGCTTTATTAACCTCAGCTTGGCAGCTTAAACGAGAAAATGGTTCTAAGCCCCATGCTTTATCGAGCATATCATCTTCTAGCTCATCTGATTCTTCAAGGGAATCAAAACCTTCTCTTACAATAATGTGACAAGTTGTGCAGGCACAAGACATTTCACAAGCATGCTCTATTTCAATGCCATTTCGCAAAAGCGCATCGCAAACCGTCTCTCCATTGTTTGCCTCAATCACATCACCTTGAGGGCAAAGCACTTCGTGGGGTAACACAACAATTTTGGGCATTATTTGTCCTCTGTTAATTGGCTGACTTTTTTACCTTGTAGGGCTCTTTTTACTGCCGCGTCCATTCGCTTAGCGGCAAAACCCTCACTCGCTCTACCTAATTTCTCAATTGCTGCCGTAATTTCCTTAATATCATGGGTGCTAAGAGCTGCTTTTGCCTTATCAATATACTGCTGAAGCTCTGCTTTTTCAGTCTCGCTCAATAGAGCATCACCCTCTTCTTTTAGCGCAGCAACCACCATATCAACGAGCTGAGCCCCTTCAACCTCTTTCTCTTTTAAAGAACGGGTGTTTTTATCAGCCTCCGCATAAGTAAATGAAGCCTGAATCATTTCAATAACTTCACTATCATCTAAACCATAAGAGGGCTTCACTTCAATGTTATTTTCAACTCCTGTCGTCACTTCTTTGGCTGAAACATTAAGTAAGCCATCAGCATCCACTTGAAAAACAACAACAATACGGGCAGCACCCGCCACCATTGGAGGAATACCTCTTAACTCAAAGCGCCCTAAAGAGCGATTATCTGATACTAATTCACGCTCACCTTGCAAAATATGGATAACCATCGCCGTTTGCCCATCTTTGTAGGTGGTAAACTCTTGAGCCTTAGTTACAGGAATGGTGGTATTGCGATGAATCACTCGTTCTACCAAACCACCTATAGTTTCTAAACCTAACGACAGCGGCAAAACATCAAGCAACAACATATCATCGCCTGATTTATTACCAATTAAAATATCGGCTTGTACACCTGCTCCCACGGCAACCACTTTATCTGGATCAATATCTGATAACGGTTGCTTGCCAAAAAATGAAGCCACGTGCTGTTTAACTAGTGGCACTCGTGTTGCACCACCAACCATAACTATCTCCTCAACCTCACTAACAGAGACCCCTGCATCACGTAATGTTTTTTTACAAACCCTGATTGAGCGCTTAATAATCGGTTCCATCAACTCATTCAGTAACGCTCTAGTGATAAGGCCTGTCCACGAAGTATCATTAAGATTAACCGTTACCTCTGTCTGCTCAACATCGGTTAATTGTTCTTTTATACCCCGACACTGGTAAAGTAAGCGCGTTTGATCTGCTGGAGATAATGACTGCTGCCAAGCCGCTTGATTGATAATCCATTCGGCTAAGGCATGATCAAAATCATCACCACCTAAAGCGCCATCACCGCCAGTTGCAAGTACCTCAAATACACCTTTGCTTAATCGCAATACGGATATATCAAAAGTACCACCACCTAAATCATATATGGCAACAACACCTTCAGCGCCTTCGTCCAAACCATAAGCGACAGCAGCTGCGGTTGGTTCATTTAATAAGCGAAGTAAGTTAACTCCGGCCACCCGAGCTGCATCTCGTGTAGCTTGTCGCTGGGCATCATCAAAATAGGCAGGAACGGTAATAACCGCCCCTTCTATCGGGTTGCCTAATGTTTGTTCAGCCCGAGCCACAAGAGAGCTAATAATCGCTGCTGATACCTCTACAGGGCTTTTTACCCCGGCTACGGTTTGCAAGCGCACCATACCTTCTGCATCAGCATCAATACCATAAGGCAGCTCACCTAAAGAGGTGACATCTTTAGCTCCACGCCCCATAAAGCGCTTAACAGACACAATAGTATTCAGTGGGTCCTCATCGATGGCGTTACGGGCAGAAAAACCGACATCAATAGCGCCATCAGCTAAATAACGTACCACCGAAGGTAGTAAATGCTGAGCATTTTCATCAGGTAGCGTCTGTGACACCCCGTTTTTTACCGAAGCAACCAAAGAGTTTGTCGTGCCTAAATCGATACCCACTGCATATTTGCGTTGATGGGGCTCAGGAGTTTGTCCAGGCTCTGAGATTTGTAGTAATGCCATAAACTACCGTCTATTTTTTTGTATGAAAGTAATAGGTAACGCCTTCTGTTAGAAAAGGAAGATTAGTTATCCAATAACTGCGACTCTTTATCGTCTAACTCTTGCTGTAACTTATATAAAAACTGTAAATGAACCACGGTTAAAGCCGCCTGCTGATATGCCGCACTTTTATAATGCATCTCAAACTGCTGTAATTCGTAGGCTAGCAACCCATTAACCTTATCAGTTAATTCATCAATAGCTGCTTCTACATCTTGTGATTCAGCAAGCTCTTCTAAGGATTCTCTCAGGATCAATTGCTCCATCAAAAAATCAGTATCATGAGGCAGTTTCATGTTTTCAACATCAAAACCCTCAAGCAGCAAAAGATAATATGCTCGCTTTAAAGGAGACTTTAATGTTTGGTAGGCTTCATTCACATAAGAAGAATGCTGCATCGCCAATCGTTGCTCTTTCTCACTTTTTTGGGCGAATCGATCAGGATGTGTAGCCTGCTGCTCGGCACGATAGGCCGCAGAAAGCGCCGAGAGATCAAGACTGAACTCCCGGGGCAAAGAAAATAAAGCAAAATAATTTTCAGATGACTGGAACGACACGATAAAGCCTTTTTATCCTAACGATTTAGGATCATGATACTGTGAAACTTTCACCGCAACCACACTCAGCAGAGATATTAGGGTTTCTAAACTGCAAACCCTCGTTTAAGCCTTCTTTAACAAAATCAAGCTCAGTTCCATCAAGGTAAACCAAACTTTTAGGGTCAACAAAAACCTTTACGCCACTTTGTTCAAACACGTTATCGACAGAGTCAACTTCATCAACATATTCAATAACGTAGGCCATACCCGAGCAACCGCTTGGGCGCACACCCAAGCGAATACCTAAACCCTTTCCTCTGCTTTGCAAGCTTTTGCTAATATGTGTCGCAGCAGATTCTGTTACAGTCACTGCCATTACTTTGTCCCTGCCTTCTTAGATTGTAAGTCTAGTATCGCCGCTTTAATGGCATCTTCAGCTAAAACGGAACAGTGAATTTTAACCGGCGGCAACGCAAGCTCTTCTACAATATCTGTATTTTTAATTTGTGATGCCTGCTCAAGTGTCTTGCCTTTAACCCCTTCGGTTAATAAAGAACTTGAGGCAATAGCCGAACCACAGCCATATGTTTTGAACTTAGCATCTTCAATAATGCCATCATCACCTACTTTTATTTGTAGGCGCATCACATCACCACAAGCAGGTGCTCCCACCATGCCTGTACCTACTGTTGGATCATCGTCTGCCATACGGCCAACATTGCGTGGGTTTTCGTAATGATCTAATACTTTATCGCTATAACTCATTTTAACTTCCTCCTAAC
>CBDUPS010000109.1:0-5800 GCA_965369155.1 uncultured Spongiibacteraceae bacterium | reverse complement strand
AGTTGTGGAGCATCCTCTACACCCTCAACCCGCAAGCTGCCAATAGCCGGCTCGTTACTTGCTATCTCAATTAATTGGTTACGGGCATCAAGCAGTGCCTTGTGCCCTAAACTTGCTCTATCTTGTAGGCGTAAACTAAAGCCCACTCCATTACCTAGCTCTGGTATTGGTGGAGGGTTAATCGCCACAGAGAAAGCATCTTTCATGCCCATTAAAACACCCATAGCTCTACCCACTAACGCTTGAGCACTACTGTCTTCTCCTGATCGCTCATCCCAATTTTTTAATGAGACAAAGGTGTTTACCATGTTTTGTCCTGCACCAAAAAAGTTAGTACCCAAAATAGAAATAACATTTTCTACCTCAGGCTGTGCTAAATAAAAATCTTCGATGGTATTAGCCACGGCTACCGAACGCTCAATAGTGGCTCCGGCTGGCAACTGAGTAACCGTAAAAATACGCCCTTGGTCTTCTTCGGGTAAAAAGCTGGTAGGTAAATGAATAAATAACCAACCTACCGTGCCGACAATACCGATATACAAGATAAAAAATAAAGCCGCTTTATTTAAAATAACATTAACCATGCGGCCATAAAGATTAATACCTTTATCAAAGGCTGAGTTAAACCCACTAAATATTGTTTTTTTTTTGTGCTCATCTTTATTGACGGGCTTTAGCAAGGTGGCACATAGCGCAGGCGTTAATGTAAAAGCAAAAAACATGGAGAACAAAATTGCCGCCGCCATGGTAAAAGAAAATTGCCGATAAATATTACCCACTGATCCGCCAAAAAATCCCATCGGGATAAATACCGATACCAAGACAACAGTAATACCTAATAATGCACCGGTAATTTGCTGCATACCTTTTACGGTTGCCTTAAAGGGCGATAAGCCCTCTTCAGCCATAATCCGTTCAACGTTTTCTACCACCACAATGGCATCATCCACCAAAATACCAATAGCCAGTACCATGGCAAACATGGTTAATACGTTAATAGAAAAGCCTAATGTAAATAACACAAGGCAAGTACCCAATAAAGAAATAGGTACAACAATGGCTGGAATTAAGGTGTAACGAATTTTTTGCAGAAAGATAAACATTACAATAAACACTAATATCATTGCCTCTATTAGTGTTGTAAAAACTTTTTGAATTGAAATTTTAATAAACTTTGAGGCATCAATAGGAACGCCATATTTCATTCCCGCCGGAAAAAACTGCTCCATCTCTTTTAAACGAGCATGAACTTCTGCGGCGGTTTCTACCGCATTACTTGAGGGGCTAGGCTGAATCGCCAAACCAACCACTTGTCCATCACTTTGCTTGGCAAATACCGAATAACTTTGCCCACCAATACCAATGCGAGCAACATCTTTTAAATAGACGCGGCTACCATCATCATTGGCGCGCAATAAAATATCGCCAAATTCTTCTGGGGTGCTTAACTGCCCTTGTATCACAATAGTGGCTGATATTTGCTGGCCCTCAAGGCTGGGTAATGACCCCATAATTCCCGATGACACCTGAGAGTTTTGATTCTCAATCGCTTGCTTCACCTCAGCCGTGGATAAATTTAATGCCGCTAATTTATCCATATCGAGCCAAATACGCATAGAGCGCTCTGCCCCAAATAAACGAGCCTGCCCCACACCGGGCACCCGTTGCAGCTCTGGCAAAATATGCCGCGACATATAATCCCCCAACATAAAACGGTTGATACCCGAGTCGCTAGCACTGAGGGTGACAATCATTAATACGTTAGAGTTAGCCTGCTCTACTTTAATACCTTGTTTATTTACCGATTGAGGTAGCCGTGGTGTTGCCCGCGCTAGACGGTTTTGGATATCCACCTGCGCCATACTAGGGTCGGTCTCAGCTGAAAAAGTAACCATGATTTCAGCCACACCATTAACCTGACTCACCGACTGCATATAAATCATGCCCTCAGCCCCATTAAGCTCATTCTCAATAACACTCACTACGGTTTCATCGAGAGTTTTAGCCGAGGCACCCGGATAAGTAGCGGTAATGTTAATAGCAGGAGGAGCAACCGAAGGGTATTGGGCAATAGGCAATTGTGACAGTGCCAACAAACCACCCAAGGTAATAAAAATGGCAATAACCCAGGCGAAGATAGGGCGATTAATAAAAAAATGTGCCATGAAACTTACTCAGTTAACCAATGAAAAACAAGCAGACAACCCTATTGATAAAGGTGATCCAACAATAAAAATACAAACTAAAAGCGTTAGGGCTTCCAAGGAATAGGCTTAACCGCTACCCCTGGAATAATCTTTTGAAAACCTTCAACCACAAACTTCTCTCCATCTTTTAAGCCTGAGGTCACTAACCAGTTATTTCCCACGGAGCGCGCAATTTCAACAAGGCGGGTATTCACTTGGTTTTTATCATCAAGCACTTTCATGCGGCTGCCTTCTTCGTCTCGCTCAACGGCTTGCTGTGGGACCAGGTAAGCATTGTTATAAACACCCTGCTGTATTTTTACTCGCACAGGTAAGCCCGGTAGTAATAACGCCTCAGGGTTGGCTATTTTTGCCCTTAACATCACCTCCGCCGTGCTTGGGTTAACCTTAAGATCAGTAAAAAGTAACTGGCCTTTATGGGGGTATTCTTTGCCATTATCTAAAATTAAAGTAATTGCAACCGATGAGGTTTGCTGCGCACTCATTTGTTGGCGCAACGTCATCACATCGTTAGCACTTTGGGTAAAGCTTACATAAACAGGGTCTATTTGCTGGATATAAGCCAATACCGTGGCGTTATCCTCACCAACTAACGCACCTTCAGTTACTAAGGCCCTACCAATTCTGCCGTCAATCGGTGCGGTAACCGTTGCGTAATCAAGCTTTAACTTAGCGCTGGTTTGTTGGGCGAATGCTGCAGCTTTTTCGGCTTGCGCTAATCTTTTCTCCGCCTCAGCATCAATGGCATCTTGTTCACTCACTACATTTTTAGCCCGTAAGGCTTTGATACGCTTTGCATGAGATTCGGCCTGAAATAAACGCGCCTCTGCCCGTTGTACATCGGCACGGGCTTTGTCGTAACTCGCTTTGTAAGGTGCCGCATCAATGGTAAATAATTTTTGTCCGGCTTTTACATCGCTGCCTTCGTCAAAATCACGGCTTTCAATAATGCCTGAAACCCGGGCACGAACTTCGGCTTCTTTCCATGCCTCAAGGCGGCCTAATAAGGTGTTTTCTGGGTAAACCACTTGTGCTTTTGCCGTTAGTACCGACACCTCAGGTGCAGGACGTGGGCCATACTCATCCCCTTGATTGGAATTACCACAAGCTGTAAGTATTAGAGATAACAACGCAAAACTAAAAAATCGAGAAACCGACATAGGTGAAAATATCCTACTGATGGGAAAATATTTTGACACTATCGTCATATTTGACATAAATGTCAATTACGCCATAATGACAGTGTGGTAATTTAACAAAAAATGAGATTATTTTCTTCTTGATGTGACGTAAAAAATGGACGTATTAAAAAAAAGCAAACGCATTAGAACTGAAGAGGCCATTATTGAAGCGGCATTATACATTATTGCCAAAAATGGGCTCGGATGCGCCAGTATTGATGAGGTTATGCTAAAGGCCGGTATGGCCAGAGGAACATTCTACAACTACTTCAGCAGCAGAGAAGAGTTGTTTCATGCGGTATCTAATCATATTCGTCTACAACTGCGCGATGAGGTTGAAGCACTTATCCCCCAAGACCTACCTAACGAAGCAATTATTGCTTGTATGATTCATGGCTTTTTTGCCTTTTGCTTACACTACCCCAAAATGGGTAAAGCCCTAGCCAATATTAGTAGTAATAGTGATTGGTTTAGCGATAGTTCGTTAAGCAATGAAGGTAAGCACCATCGTATTTTTGCCAGAGCCGACGGTGCCCTTTTACAGGTATTAGGTGAGGTGCCTTTTTCAACTGGTATTATTTATATTGAAGGCATTGTTCATTTGTTAATAAAAAAATTATTAGCAAAACAAGTGCAACTTAACGATGCCGATCAAATTATCCAATTAGCTCTGCGAGGTTTAGGTATTCCGCCCAAGAAAATATCTAACTCGCAAGAGATCGCAAAAAAATTTGTTAGTGAATTAACTTTTAAACCCAAAAAATAAATATTGGTTATAAAAAGTAATCGTCATTCTCAAGCCCCATCATTGTGCCACCTAAGTTTTGGCCAAACTTAAATAGATTATTCGCCACATGGGTTCTACCTGCATTAATATCTAACCAGTTTTTATTTACTGGATGGTTTTTAAATATCCCTTGAGCACCTGAAAAAATAAATAAATCATTAATCGCTTTACTACATTTGTCCGCCACTAAAGAGGCATCAAAACGCATTTTTATACGTTGCTCAATAGGTAATGCAATACTATCGGCTGCCGCTTGCATCATAATATCAAAGTTACGATTCATAACAATTTTACATTCATCAATAACCGCTACGGCATTAGCGGCCGCCATTTGTGCTTCAGCATTTAACTGCACTTTTTTTCCATCATTTAAACCAACACGATTTTTATTAATATCAATATAGGCATTTAATGCCCCTTGCAAGGCACCAATAGATGAAGAGCAAACCGCACGAACAAAAACTTGTCCAAACGGTAGGGTAAAAATAGGATTGGTGTTTTCTTTACAGCCTGGACTTGTACCCGCAAAACCATCATAAGAGCGATGTGTACGATGCTCAGGAACAAAAACTGGTTGTTCAATAACAATATCATTAGAGCCTGTGCCCTCAAGACCACTTACATCCCAATTATCAACAATCGTGTAATCACCTAAGGGCACTAAAAAAGTACGGTAATCAGCAGAGGCATTTTTTTCTGTCGGGGGAATCATCGCCCCTAAAAAAGCCCACTGACAATGTTTAGAGCCTGAAGAAAAACCCCACTTACCACTTAACATATAACCACCGTCTACTACGCTGACTTTACCTACTGGCATATAAGACGATGAAATTAAAATACTTGAATCAACACCCCAAACATCTTGCTGGGCACGAGTATCAAACATACCTAACTGCCAGTTATGTATTGCCACCACACCTAAAACCCATGCAGTAGACATACAGCCTTCAGCTAATTTTATTTGTACATCAAAAAAATCTTGTGGGGTTAATTCATAACCACCAAAGCGTGCTGGTTGCATAATTCTAAAAAAACCAGCTTCTTGCATTTCTTTAATGGTGGCATCGGGTAACTTACCTAATGCTGATGTTTCTTTGCTACGAGAACGAATACGCTCTACCATTGCTTCGGCTTCATGCATTAACTGAAGCTTTCTATCACTTTTATTCATAGGAATGCCTTAAAACAATAACCAGTAAAAACAGATAAAAAATAAACAGTAACAAAACTTACTGCCAACTATGCCCCCATAGCGATGGAATCGACGAGTGGGTTGGCGTGTAATTATCCCAATCCAATTGCAGCCCATCGCAACCAAACTCCAAAGCAAAACCTGCGGGGGTTTTCACATAAACAGACATCATTAAATCGTTGGTGTGTCTGCCAAGACTTGAAACAATTTCAACATCAGCGGCTTTACAACGATCAATAAAATAACCTACCTCATCAATGTTTTTTACCTCTAACATTAAGTGAACACAATTATGCTCTGGAGGTGTCGGGTCTTGATACAGTGCAAGAGAATGATGCCGTGGATTATCAACATGCAGAAAATGTAATCCCTGTCCGTTGGGATCATTTGGATCAAAATAAAAATGCATATAATCGGTTTGCCCAAAGCCTAG
>CBDUPS010000108.1:0-5827 GCA_965369155.1 uncultured Spongiibacteraceae bacterium | reverse complement strand
ATTAAAGAAATATAAGGGTCCATCATTGCCTTATAAGGCTCGGGTAAATCCCCCCCGGGAGGATATGCGGTAGAACGACACATAGGAATATGGCTATGCTCCCCATACCAAAGTGATTCAAAGCCTGCGTCTTCTAGCTGCTTCGCCAACTCTGCTGGGTTAGGGTCTTTTAGTGTATTCATCGAACTAAAACCTAAAAACATAATTACTCCTATTAATATTTTTTACATCCGTTTTAAAATTAACTACTTATAAACGCCCTATTAAATGTACTGCTATATCTAACATAAAAAATGTGAGTGTACTGGCTGCTAATGCCCCCCCTGCAACCTGCCACAAGCTCCAGGGTTTATTGGCATCTTCATCAATAAAATAATAAATGGGAAAACTGGCAATAAAATAAGTAGCGTACACTATTGACCCATATTTAAGCATTAGAGCCATTTTCTCATAATAAAACATTCCCGCCATAACAGGGTTGGCCATCGCTTTGGTTTCGGCCCATGCCCAACCATACCCAATAACAAAAATCGCTATAAAAAACACACTCCAGACCACTAAGGCAGGCATATTATTTGTGCAAGATTTTATTTTTCGTAATGCAATATTAGCCGTTGCGTGATAAGTCATAAAATAGGCATGGGTATACATATACATAATAAGTGGTACGGTTTGATCCCCTGAGCCAACCAAAGCAGAATCTAGCCGAGTCGTTGCTGCAGGAAAGTTATATACCATACCCAAAAGGTCGAAAAAATATTCTGACCCTGCATAATTACCCCACACACCAAAAATAAATAAATAGATATTGGCTTTTAAAAAATAGCTATCGTACCAAGGTTTCGTTGAATACCGCTTATGTAATAGCCACGGCACCACTAACACAGGTACAGCAACAACAAGGCTATGAATCAAGAAAATGGTATCTGTCGCGATACTCATCAAGCTTGTAAACATCATTAAGCCCATTAGAGCCATCCAGATGGGAGAGTAAATTAAAAAGAATTTTTCAACCCATGCTTTATCAGGGTTTGGAGAAAATAAACTGCTTTGCATTGGCTCTACCTATTTTTCTTATTATTACTGATCATTAAAACCACTAAACTTCAATGATTTTAAGGGCTTGATTAGGGCAAAACTTTACCGCTTTCTCAATGCGCTCTATATCAGCGTCTGCCACTTGTTGTTTAACCACGGTAAGTATGTTGTTTTCATCTACCGAAAAATACTCAGGAGCCTCCCCTGTACAGACCGCATGGCCCTGACACAAACCCATATCAACTACTACTTTTTTTACCGGTGTTTTTTTAGCCTCAGCCTTAGATGCCTCTGCTTGCTGCACTCCATGCATAGGGCATTGTGCTGTGCTCCCCTGCTCTTTATTAGCCAGCTCTGACTTGCCTAATTTAGAGGTAAATGATGCCCGGTCACGGCGCTTATAACGAACACGACAAGGTGACAACGGCTGCACAATCATCTCTTTATAATTATCTTGGTAGGTCTCTGGGGCATTAACCAGCTCAAAATCATAACGGCGTAATAACACCGCAAATATCGCTTTAATTTGGAACAAGGCAAAGGCATTACCCGAGCATTTATGCTTGCCGCCACCAAAGGGTTGATACGCCATTAGGTTCTTATCTTCGCGTCTTTCGGGGGAGAATCTATCGGGGTCGAATACTTCTGGGTTTGCAAAATGCTTCGACATTCTATGGGTAACCGGTGGACAAGCCCACACCATATCCCCTGCTTTAATCGTGTAGTTTTTAAACTGTAAATCTTGGCTTACTTGGCGCATTAAAATAATAAGGGGCGGATGCAAACGCAGCACCTCTTTTAATACCGCCTCTAACATAGGCATTTCACGGAGACTTTGAAACGTCACCTCGCCCTCTGAGCCTAAAAGCTCGTCTAACTCTTGTTTTACTGATGTCATTAACGCTGGATGCTTTAATAACTCAAGCAATACCCACGCAGCAGTGCCTGAACTCGTATGATGTCCTGCAAAAATAGCCCCTGTTAATAAGCCGGTTATTTCATTCGCATCTAGCTTGGTGCCATCGGCATATTTCGCATCAATAAATGATTGAAACATATCATCAGGCTTTTCGGCTTGTTGCTCGCGCCGCTTAATAATTTGCCCCACCAACTCTTGTAGATGAGCGCGGGCTTTATCGCGTTTTCTAAATGCGGGGATTGGCAAGTAAGGAAAATGATACGCCAAAGGCGATACGCCTTTTTCTAAATCATGGTAAATATGGGTAAACTCTTCGGTTAGCTCGTAACGAAATTCTTTGCCCAATAAACAGTGGCTTGCGGTATTAATGGTAAGTTGCTTCATAAACGCTACTAAATCTATTTCACCGCTTTCTTGCCAGTCAGCAATAATATCTTCTACTTCTTGCACAATTTTAAATGAGTGCTCCCGCATCGCATCAATACGCAACGACGGCATAATCATTTTTAACTGCTCATCTTTTTTATCTAAGGGGGCATCAAACACCAAGCCCTCACCAAAAATAGGTGTCATCAATTTATAAGCCGCCGATTGATCCAACTGCTCATCAGATGAACGGTAAAACAACTCGCTGGCTTCATCACCGGTTAACATCACAATCTGCTGACCTAGCAGCGTAAAAGCCGCTATCTCCCCTACTTCCTCAGCCACTTTTTTGGCAAAGTTATACGGGTGCATAGCAAAAGAAAATATATGGCCAAAATAAGGCAAGCCGCCTTTCATTTTAGGAGGTGGTTGCCCGCCGGTGTGATTAGTAGGGGTTTTATCTGCACTCATACTTTTGACTTAGTTTTTAAATGATTTTTTTTGATGCCGATTCCTGGAAGAATGCGTCGCCTTACAAACTGTTCTAATTCATCAGGGGTTCTTGGATCTTGATCCGGTAGAATTAAAAAAGACACAATATTGCGAGAAAGCAACTCACAAATTTCTTCTGATTGTTCTTTTAAATAAGGATTATCATTAAACACATCACCTAAGGCTAATTCACCAAACGCCTGCATGGTTTGCCGCGAAATACCTATTTCTAAAAGGTATTGGCCTCCGGTAGTAATAATGTGCCCTAGCACCGGGCTTTTAGGAAACTCCTCAACCGCTACTAAAAAAGCCTGCACAAATTTGTCTTCTATACATTTACATTGCTTTGCCCGTTGGGACTTTTTCGGCAAGCAACAATGCCTCTGACATAAATACATGCTCAAACAACGCATTTTTATTACTGAAATAGTTATAAATAGTTTGACGGGCAATACCTAGTTTTTTAGCTACGTCACCAATTCGGGTTTTATCAACCCCCTTTTCTTGGATACATAAAACAGCTGCCTCCATAATTTTATCGCGCAGCACATCTTCATAGGTTGGGTAAACACTTTGCATCATTTGTAAAAGCCTTAATTACTGTCTTTTTATTGCTCGTTTTAGAATATGACATTTAGCTTTTATTGTCACATTATTTTGACAGTTTTTATTTTTTGTCGTATCTTAAAGATAACGAATAAAAATAATATTTCACTATCTGGAGAGCAATTTATGCACTCGGTGACCATCCCCCCCGTAGGTAAAGACTACAAAACTCTTATTATGATGTTTGCACTACTAATGATGGCCTGTGGACCCTTGGCTATTATTAATGTGTTTTTTTTAGAGGGTGACCGCGTAACCACGGCCTACGCTAGTTTTTGGGCTTTTGATATTGCTATTTACGGTATGTTGCTTACCCCGTGGCTGCCACTAAACAGCTTAAAAAATCATACAAACTATGAGCGTTTATCGTTAATGGTATTGGTATGGCTTGTTACCTATCCTCTTGTTGCCATCACCTTTGAAGTGCCTTGGCTGTTATTTCACAAAGAAATGGCCGCCGACTCTGAGGCCATGTGGTCGTACTTTTGGGTCATGTATGTTGATGGTGGCGACTCTCGTTATGCCAACCCCACAACTGACATTATTATTTACGAAACCTGGGCCTGTATTAATGCACTGATTGCTGTTATCGCCCTTTACACTTGGTATAAATCAGGCAAAACCAGCGTAAAAGCGATTTATGCTTTGATGTTTTGCGCGGTGATGCATGTATCTCCCACGGTTTTTTACTATAGCAATGAGTTTGCGAATGGCTTTCCCCATGTAGATACCCATGCGGCAGGAAACTTTATTGCCAAATTTATTTTATCGAATAGCTGCTGGCTGTGGATGCCGTTAGTATTATTTTATTGGTGCACCCAAACCATACCCAGATTATTTACCGGCACCAAAGCCTAATAATAAAGCCCCAACCTACAAAGCGTATTTGGGGCTTTATTTAATCCGCTTATCTCTCAATAAATAAGCCCCAAGATAAAAACATCCCCGCAATACCACACATTTTTTATTATATTTTGGTAGACTTTTTATTCTTGTTTTTACTTTATCTGTGACCCATCTTATGAAAAAAGCTGCCCTCACCTACCTTAGCCTTTTTGCTCTTTGTTGCTTTAGCACACTTGCAGGCGCCGCCCCCAAACTGATTAACCCAACAACAGATACATTAACCGTTGGTATTGCCGGTGCAGAACCCTTTGTAATTAACAGTGGCAACAACAACTTTGAAGGGGTCTCTATAGAAATTTGGCAGCAATTAGCCAACCGAGAAAACTGGGCGTATAACTATAAAGCCTACGCTAGTGTTGATGATGCGCTAAATGCCTTGCAAAACGCACAGGTAGATTTAGTAGTAGGCCCGGTTAGCATTACCTCAAAACGGGCTACCTCTTTTAGCTTCTCGCAGCCTTATTATCAATCAAGCCTTGCCATTGCCTCTAAACAAAATGCCATTAACTTTTGGGGGCGAATAAAACCTTTTTTTAGCCTAAAGCTATTAACGGCAGTAGGTATATTTTTATTGCTACTGGCCGGTGTGGGAACACTTTTATGGTTAGCCGAACACAAAACCTCACCCCAGCAATTTTCTGATGACCCCAAAAAAGGCATTGGTAATGGTATGTGGTTAGCCATTGTTACTATGAGCACCACCGGCTACGGCGATATGGCTCCTGTTACCTTACGGGGGCGTGTTATTGCAGGTACATGGATGATTATCTCCCTTATTTTTGCCTCATCCATGATTGCCGGTATTGCCAGCACATTAACATTAACCGGCCTTGCTACATCTACCATACCTAATATCGAAAAACTCGCTGGTAAAAAAACTGCCACCATTATTGGCTCGCCCTCAGAAGCGTTTATTAAAAACTACCGCACTAAAAGTGTTGGGGTAAAAACCCTTAATGATGCTATGGCCCTGCTAACCAGCCAAAAAGTTGATGCCGTAGTTTACGATCGCCCACAACTGCTTTACTTTAAAAACAAACATCAAGAAGAAGATATTTACATCGCCAAAGCCGAATACTACAAACAAGGTTACGGCTTTGCTTTTGCCCGCAAGAGTGAGTTAGTTTATCCGGTAAATTTAGCCCTTTTAAAACTGGCAGAAGAACAAACGATAAGCCATATTGTGAGTGAGTATTTGGGTAAGCAATAAAGCCTACCCATAATCGAGTTCATATTGCAGCCTTTTATTCTCGGCTATTAAATTGCGTATTCGGGTTTTTTGCGACTTAATTTGCCGCTCTAGTTTTTTTATTTTTTCACCTACATCAACAGGCTTACCCGTTTTATTAAAGGGTAAGTTACCTACATCATTACCCTGCCTATCTAAAGTAAAACGATAATTTAGTGCCAAATCATCACTAAGCTCATAAATACCTAAGCCAATACCTTTTGCCTCAAACACCATTACCCACTCGGCTTGGGTATCGGCTAAATACACAC
>CBDUPS010000107.1:0-5840 GCA_965369155.1 uncultured Spongiibacteraceae bacterium | reverse complement strand
GGTCATTCCAGCCTATCACTTTACTAATCCAGATAAGGTGATTTAGGCGCTATTGCCCTTAGATCCACTAGAAATCATTGTGGTGGACTCGTCTCCTGTAGCCGCGTCTTTGCCCCAGCACCCCTGCGTACGCCTTATACACCTACCCAAACGTGCTTACCCCGGTGAAGCCCGTAATGTTGGGTGGAAGGCAGCTCAGGGAGAGTATCTGCTTTTTGTAGATGCCGATGTAGCATTAACCGACAAAAGTCGCCAGTTTGTAAAAAATCACATGGATAGCAAGGCCCGTGATATGGCCTTTGGTATTTATTCCAAAGATTGTGAGGGCTACAACGATATCACCCGAACCATCGTTGCGATTCAGCGTTATCGTTTTTTAGAGGTGTTTAACACAAAAACCGTACGTTACGGGCAATCGTCACACCTTTTAATGCCCCGTGCCTTATATAAAGAGATGGGCTTTTTTAACCCTCACCTGCGAATGCACGAAGATAAAGAAATATGTATCCGTGCTTGCAATGCCGGGGTAGCGGTTAATACCTATGCAGAATTTGAGGCTGATCATTTAAAGGTGTTTTCGCTTAACGCCCTTATTAAAGATCATAGCGATAAAAGCTATTTAGCCATAAAGCAAAAGATAGAAAACCCCGCGATCTTCTCCAAAATTGAAACACTCATAGAGCCTAATTATAAGGCTACATGGCTGGCTTCATTTTTTGTGCCGTTTGTGGCTCTCGCATTAGCTTTTTTCTCTCCATTAGCAGCCCTTTTATTATTTGTAGTAACCCTAGTAGCGCCACTTTTACTCTGTCATCGCACTTTTGCCACCCTACCTAGCACAAGCAAATTAAATGCTTTATTGGTTTGGCCGGTAATAGGAGGAGCCATTACGTTAGGTGTGGGGCTTGGGGTTATTTCTGGGATTGTCGGCCGAGGCAAAAAACTAGTACGTTGGCTTCACACTGCTGCGGTAAGCCTCTTTAGAATTCTTGCAAAAACGGGTATGCCGATTAATTTAATCCACTTTATTACTGCCCGCTGTAACCTACGGTGTCATCACTGTTTTTATAAAGATACCTTAGATAAAAAAGATCCTGGGGAGCAAAGTCTAGAGCAGCTAGACAAAACCACCAAAGAGGCTGGGCCTTTATTATGGTATGCCTTAGCCGGAGGCGAGCCTTTTGTTAGAGGTGATATTGCCGACATTTACAACATCATAAGCACAAACTGTAATCCACTTATGTTTAGTGTGCCCACTAACGGTTGGTATACCGAAAAAACCTTCTTAAGTACGTTAAAGATGCTGCAGCTATCTGAAGGAAAATCCATCACCATTCAAATATCTCTTGATGGCCCCGAAAAATTACATGATGACATTCGTGGCGAGGACTCTTGGCGACGCGCAAAAGAAACATTTACCAAATTAACCTCTTTACAGTCTCTTTATCCTAATCTATCACTTGGAATTATCACTGTGGTTAATAAAGATAATTACCATTGTTATCCTGACTTTATTAAAGAGCTAATACAAACCTTTAACCCCAATCAAATTGCCATTAACTTATATCGTGAATCTAAAGATAATAATCTTGTATTAGATAATGCCATTATTGAGGCTTATAACTCAGCCTGTAACTATTATGCTGATGCGCTAAAAAGCAAAAAAATAAAAGGCCTTAACTATTTTGGTGGCCGTTTAATGCGCGCTAAAGAAATCGTACAAAAGGAACTTATTTACCAAGTAGCAAAGCATGATGAGTTTGTCACCCCTTGTCTATCAGGCACCCTAAGTTATGTTATTTGGGAGAATGGTGATATTGGTCCCTGCGAAGTATTGGCAGATAAAAATGGCAATGTACTAGGTGAAAGCAATAATTTGCGTGACATAGTAAAGTCTAAAAAATCACAAGCATTACGTAAGCAAATTAAAGATACACAATGCAAATGCACCTATGAATGCGGCATGACTATCAACACATTATTTAGTATGCCTCTTGCTAAAAAAACCTATATAAAAGCAATCTCCAATGAAAAATAAAATAAACACCATCACACCTTTTATTTTATTTGGCTTATTTAGCACGTTAATTATTCACGCAGCCTTTCAAACACCTCTATTTTTTGATCAAGCTTTTTTTGCCACGGTAGTAAAAAACACAGCCCATGGCTTAGGTTTTGTAATGAGCTACCACGAAGTGACTCCTCTCTTTGCTATGACAACAGGCCCTACTGTATTACTCCCTGCTGCAGCCATAATGTTTTTTACTGGGAATACTATTTGGGCTCCCGCTGTTATCGCTGGCATAATAAACTTAAGCTGGCTTGCTATTTTCTTATTTACTGTACATAAAAAAGCAAAAAACATTAATTTCTTCAGCTTTAGCGCAATACTATTAATACTTTTCGTTTTTTATGAAGCTCAGTGGTGGTCTACTCTTATTGGAGAGGTATCTTCAATATTATTATTGTTTATTGCTAGTATCGTTTGTATCTACGAAAAAAATATAACAAAAAAATATATTCTGCTAGGGATTTTAGCTGGCTTATCATTTCAGGCTAAGGCTATATCATTACCTGGATTTGGTGCCATTGCCTTTTATTTAGCTATTGCACTACTAACCGAAAAAATAGAATTTAACCTACGCGTAAAAAAACTAATTTATGCCGCCGTTATAGGCCTTTCTGTATTTTTACTTACGCTTCTACCTTTTAAAGTATTTGAAGTTGCCAACAGTTACCAACATGGAAAATCTATTAGTCAACTTATTGAATACAAAATAAACTTCTACCAAACAAATGATAGCGTTGGACTAGCTAAGCTTATAAAAAATCCTAAAAAAATAAAGTCAAATTTAACATGGTCAAAAAATACACTTAAAAACACATTATCTAGCTATCATATAAATCCTTATATTATTTACTTACTTATTATTATTGCTCTTATAACAGCCTTTTTAAGTAAAAAAGAAAGCGCTCTTACACGGTTGATGGGAACCATTTGTATTTTTTATCTTATTTGGTATTACTTTTTATTGTCTGCCGCTTTTGAAAGACACTTATTACACTTAACTTTAGCCTTTATTTTTTTATACTCTCTGCTACTTAGTAACCTACCTAAAGGCACTGGGATCATAATTGTGATAATAATGCTGGCCTTAGTACCTAGCAGCCTAAAGAAAACTCAATTTATTCAAACATTAACCTTGCAAGATAAAATACTTTATATAGGCCAGCCCGAAAAAAAATACAATACTGCCATTATAAAAGCCACTGACTATATTGCTAAAACAACATTCACTTATCCTCTGGCTAACTGTGGTTGGTTTGGCGCCACACGCGACATTGAATATTTGTTACCCAAACATAATAACTTTAATGATTGTTTAGTTTTAATTGACGAGGCTCTTATAAAAAACAACAACACTTATCAATGGAAGCACCCCGTGAACTTTACATGGGTAATCAATAACCTTAATTATAGCTTTAGTAATAACAAATCTTTTATAAGAAAAAGAAACACTCTACTAATGCAAGCATGTAGTCAAAACACCCTTTACTCATCTGAGCTATTTCGTATTATGGAATGCCGCTTTGATGATTTAAAAAAGGTCATTCCTTTAACCAAATCATCACCATTTATTAACCCCAAGTGGGATTTGGCTCCAGATTCTTAATATGAGTGATATAATAAAAATAATTTTTACATCTAACGTTTTGGTCTTTTATGTTTGATATTGGCGTTATTCCAGCAGCGGGCTCTGGCTTACGATTATTCCCCTATACAGAACACACCCCCAAGGCATTATTGCGCATTGGGGGGAAATCGTTATTGCAGCGTAATATTGAGATTATGCGTGACGACCTAAAAGTAAAAGAAGTTATTATTTTAATAGGCCATCTTGGCGAACAAATAAGTGATACTTTTGGTGATGGGTCACATCTGGGTATTAAAATATCTTACATTAAATGCTTACAGGTAAAAGACGGCTTAGCCAAAGGGCTGCTTTTAGTAAAGGATAGAGTCACTAGCCATTTTCCGGTTATTTTAGGTGATGAGATTTACCTTAATGCCAACCATAAAGAATTAGTGAACATGCCCTTGGCTGATGTAATTTGTGGGGTTAAGTTAACCGGTGACACCACCTTAATTAAAAAGAATTATTCTCTTACTATTGAAAACAACCAAATTACCTCATTAACTGAAAAGCCCACGGCAATAGAAAATAATTATTTAGGCTGTGGCACCTATATTTTCTCCCCAGCCATTTTTGACTATATTGAGAGCTGCAAACCCTCTAGTAAAACTCATCGAGTTGAATTAACTGATGTAATCAATAATATCGCTAACGATAAAAAAATGATTACACCTTTTTTTCTAAAGGGTGAATACCGCAATATTAATACCGCGGATGATTTTAATAGTGCTACCTATCTTTATAGAAACTCCAACATCAACAATCATAAAGTAAGTTTAATTATTCCTGCGTACAACGAAGAGGCCTCTATTGGTTATGTTATTGAGGAGTTTATTGCCCTAAAAGAAGTCGATGAAATTATTGTGGCAGAAAACTGCTCCTCAGATAATACCGCTGCCATTGCAAAAAAAGCTGGGGCTACGGTCATATCCAAACCTTATGCCGGCTATGGCGATGCCTTAAGAGCTGGCATGGCTGCGGCTACCGGTGATATTTTTATTTTAGTTGAGGCGGATGCGTCTTTTAGCTCAAAGGATTTACCGAAGTTTTTAGCGTATCTTGCTGACGCTGACATGGTTATTGGTACGCGAACCACACAACAATTAATTCAACAGGGCGCTAATATGGGCTCATTATTGCGCTGGGGAAATGTACTGGCCGCTAAAGTGTTAGAAGCATTATTTTGGTTTCCCCACATGCCACGCTTTACCGATTTAGGCTGTACTTACCGAGGTATATGGCGAGACTCTTACGAAACTATTTTACCTAACCTGTCTGATAATGGCCCGGCATTCTCCCCCGAAATGATGGTGGAAATTATGCGAGCCAACAGAAAAGTGATTGAGATTCCTGTTACCTATCGCCCTCGTATTGGTGGAGAATCAAAACACTCTGGTTCCTTTTTTCATATCGTAAAGACGGGCTCTAAAATGATGTGGCTTATTTTAAAACGCCGCTTTGCAAAAAACTCATAAGCCAATAATTTTTATTTTTTATAATTAGGGTAGTCGGTATAACCCTTTTCCCCCGTGCCATATATGGTTGAGGTATTCGCCTCAACTAGCGGATAGCCGTGTTTAAATCGATTAACTAAATCAGGGTTAGCAATAAAAAGCTGTCCAAAAGAAACCGCATCGGCTCGAGCCTCATCAATTGCTTGCTCTGCAGAATTTTTACTAAATTGCTGATTAATAATAAAAGCCCCTGAAAAATATCGCCTTACCATTTTCGATATATCAATCGATTGGTCGGGGGAAATAATTCCATGAATATAAGCCAAGCCCAAGGGTTCTATTTTTTTAAGTAGTTCAGTAAAAGTTTCTACCGGGTACTCATCAAATAAATCGTTATAGGGATTAGCCGGGCAAATGCGTAACCCTACTTTGTCAAAGCCTGCCACCGATCCCATCGCCTGTAATAATTCGTCAACAAAACGAATTCTGTTCTCTACCGAGCCACCATAAGCATCTTGTCTTTGATTGGTTCCAGTCGATAAAAACTGTGCGGGTAAATAACCACTGGTACCATGTAGTTCTACGCCATCAAAACCTGCGGCAAAGGCGCGCTCGGTGGCTTTGCGATACTCCTCAATAACCAAAGGGATTTCATCTAAGGTGAGTGCCTCTGGTACATCGCAAGGCTCTA